>CABRZJ010000093.1:0-5747 GCA_902475425.1 uncultured Collinsella sp. | reverse complement strand
AGCCCTGTGATCACATGCTCCCTGCATAAACCTTCAGGGCGGCTAAACAGTCTAGTTCCGTTCAAAACGACGGACATCATTGATCTGTATCGAGATGATTGCGCCATATACGCAGCGTTAGTGTAACACAACCGCCGCCACCTGCAACTTAGTCATTGGGAACGCTCTTAAACGACTAGTCAAAAGGGACACTCTTTGGTTTAACACCCACAAATCTGACTGCCTCCGCCAAAACTATGGCGGTTTACTACGATGAATCGCTCAACCGCGACCACTCCGAAACTTGTTGAACTAAAACCGCAGGTAGATGCCTTGCACTTTTTGCGAAAAGCCGGCGTGGTTGGAATTTCTCATTTCATCGTAGTAAACCGGCATAGTTTCGTATTTCCAGCAGTTCCAAATTCGTCAATACGTCGGCGTTTGCAAAAAGCCCGACCTCCGTGGGAGATCGGGCTTTCAAGGCTTAGTTAAACCAAGTCTGTACGGTCAAATGACTCGCAGATTACATCTGCTCGGGCGCGGAAACGCCAACAAGGGTGAGCACCAGGGCGAGCGTCACGCGGACGGCGTCGCAAGCGGCCAGACGGGCACGCGAAAGCTCGGGGTCGACGGGACGGCCCTCGCTCGGCAGAACCTGGCAGGCAGCGTAGAAGCTGTGGAAGTCGCCGGCGAGTTCCTCAGCAAAGTGCGTCAGACGGAACGGGGCGCGGTCGCGAGCGCAGCTGGCGATGAGGTCGGTGAGCTCGTTGAGCTTACGCGAAAGGGCGAGCTCGGTCGGGTCGGTCAGCAGCGAGTAATCGACGTTCTCACCGATGGCCTTGGCGGCGACGGCCTTCATGCCCATCTCGTCAGCCTGCTCGGGCGTAACGTCAGCGGCACGGCGCAGGATGGAGCACACACGGGCGTGAGCGTACTGCACGTAGTACACCGGGTTGGAGTTGTCGCGCTTCTTGACGGCCTCGATATCGAAGTCGACCATCTGGTTGGAGCTCTTGGAGATGAGCGTGTAGCGAGCGGCATCGGAGCCGACCTCGTCGACGAGCTCCTGCAGGGTCACCATGGTGCCCTTGCGCTTGGACATACGGACGGGCTTGCCGTTGCGCAGCAGGTTGACGAGCTGGCCCAGCAGAACCTCGAACTTGCCGGGGTAACCCAGAGCGTCGCAGACGCAGCGGACGCGCTCGATGTAACCGTGGTGGTCGGCGCCCCAGATGTCGATGACGTGGTCGACGCGCTGGAACTTATCCCAGTGATAGGCAACGTCGGAGGCGAAGTAGGTGTACTCGCCGTCGGACTTGATCAGGACGCGGTCCTTGTCATCGCCCAGGTCGGTGGAGCGGAACCACAGGGCGCCGTCCTTGGTGTAGAGGTAGCCCATCTTGTCGAGCTTCTCAAAAGCGCGGTCGACGGCGGAGGTGCCGGCGGTCTCGCCCTCGGTGTCCTTCACATACAGCGAGCGCTCGGAGAACCAACGATCGAAGTCGCAGTTAACGGCATGGCAAAGGTCGCGCATGTTGTCGACCATCTTTACATAGCCGCGCTCGCGGAAGCCCTCCATGCGCTCCTGCGGATCGGCGTTGACCCACTTATCGCCGTCGGTGCGCCAGAACTCGGCGGCCTCGTCGATGATGTAGTCGCCGCCGTAGGAGTCCTTGCCCAGGGTCTCGGCAAAGTTATCCTGGTACGGATGGGTCTCGGGATGCTCGTCGTTCTCGTCGGCAACGAAAGCGTCGCGGTCGGCGATCAGCAGCTTGTGAGCCTCGTCGATATCCACGCCCTGCTTGGCGATGATGTCGGCAAGCTGCATATAGCGCGTGCTGATGGAGTTGCCGAAGGTGTTCATCTGAGAGCCGTGGTCGTTGATGTAGAACTCACGCTGGATGTCGTAACCGGCGTGGTCCATAACACGGCAGAGCGAGTCGCCCAGCGCGGCCCAGCGGCCGTGGCCGATGTGCATGGGGCCGACGGGGTTGGCGGAAACGAACTCGACCTGGGTCTTCAGGCCACCACCGACGTTGGACTTAGCGAAGTCCATACCCTTCTCGCGAGCCTCGCCAAAGATGGCATTCTTGACGGCAACGGAGAGGTAGAAGTTGATGAAGCCGGGGCCTGCGATCTCGACCTTCTCGATCGCGGGGTCCTCGGGCATATGGGCAACGATGGCCTCGGCGATCTTGCGCGGGGCGCAGTGGGCCAGCTTGGCGGACTTCAGGGCCATGGTAGAGGTCCACTCGCCATGAGAAGTGTCAGCCGGTCGCTCGATAGCGCAATCGTCAAGTTCAAATGCGGAAAGGTCGCCGGCCTCCTGGGCCGCAGCAAGCGCAGCGCGTACCAGCTCTTCAATCTTCTCGGGCATAGATCCTCCTTGTGTTAAAGCCCCCGAGCTCTTGGTCACTCGTAGGGCAAAAGCCAGAGTTTGTAGCACTCTATCACAAGCGACGGGCACTGTCGCAGGGTAAAGCCAATCGATATTGCATATGCACAAAATTGACTACAGCTTGTATGGAGTCACTCAAAGATGCCGGTCTGCCTGCAGATTATGCAGGCGTTGAAAATGCATAAAGGTGTGAATGAGCTGCGTCTGTTATCGAATACTCTTACCTATCAGAGTTGTGTGCTTTTCCTGCATAAAGTAAGGGTTTGCGCACGTCAGCGTGTTATTCTAGACATACGTAAATTCGTATAAGTTGGAGGTAGCATGTTCTCAATCGGTCAACACGTCATTCATCCGGGCCAGGGAGTCTGCACCGTCGTCGGTTTTAGGGACGACACACCGCAGCCCATGCTGCTGCTCGAGACCAAGCAGGGACATGCGCAGACGATCCTCATGTACCCCGTGGCGCAGGCCGACCGTTTGCACGCCGCCATCTCGCAGCAAGATGCCGAGCACCTGCTGAGCCACTATGACGAGCTGGAGTGCGACACCTTTACCGAGCGCAACAGCTCGCTTGAGGAGACGCACTTTAAGCAGCAGCTCAAGCTGGGCGCGCCCGAGACGGTCCGCGTGGCAAAGACCATGATGTACCGCATTCGCCAGGCCGAGGAAGCTGATAAAAAGCCCAGCTCCTACTACATGCGCGTACTCAAGGAAGCCAAGCGCCGCTCCATCGAGGAGTTCGCCGTGGCCTTGGGCGTCACCGAGGAGGCCGCCGAAGCCCGCCTAGCCCAAGCCGCCCTCAACTAACCCAACCGCGCCAAAACCACCACAAAGGGGACAGACACCTTTGTGGTGGTTTTCTTGTTCTAGTAGTATTCATTCTTATCGATACCCACGAGCACAAGGAGTCTCCTATGGCAGAGCCGCTTACCGCCGGAATCACCCGCGACCGTGCGTTCGAATTGCTCAACGAGCACAATAAGGACCCGTTCCACATCACCCACGGCGAAACGGTCGAGGGCACCATGCGCTACTTTGCGCGCGAGTTCGACCCCGAGAACGAGGAGTTTTGGGGCATCGTCGGTCTGCTGCACGACCTAGATTGGGAGGAGCATGAGGACGACCCCATGAACCACACCATCTATGCGGCCGAGATCCTTGAAGGCGAGGGCGCCTCTCCCGATCTCATTCGCGCCATTCAAACGCACACGTCGGACTTCAACACCTCGCTGCCCAAGCCCGAGCTGCAGATGGAAAAGATCCTGTTTGCCTGCGACGAGCTCACCGGCTTGATCGGTGCTGCCGTCATCATGCGTCCGAGTAAGAGCGTCATGGACTTTACGACCAAGTCGCTCAAGAAAAAGTTCAAGGACAAGCGCTTTGCCGCCGGCTGCTCGCGCGACGTGATTACGCAGGGTGCCGAGATGCTGGGCTGGGAGCTCCCCGAGCTCTTCGACCGTACCATCGCGGCCATGCAGTCCTTCGCCCCCGACCGCGACACCTTTCAGGCTTAATTCCAAAACCACCACAAAGGGGACAGGCACCTTTGTGGTGGTTTTTATTTTTTGCGCGGGCGTTAGGGGCGGACCTGGCCGGTGCCTCGGAGCTTGTATTTGTAGGTGGTGAGGGCCTCGGCGGCAAAGGGGCCGCGGGCGTGGAGCTTTTGGGTCGAGATGCCAATCTCGGCGCCCAGGCCAAACTCGCCGCCGTCGGTAAAGCGCGTGCTGGCGTTGGCATACACGGCCGAGGCATCGACCTCGTCCAGGAAGCGCTCGCAAGCATCCGTGTCCTCGGCAACGATGGCCTCGGAGTGCATCGTGCCGTAGCGGTTGATGTGCGCGATGGCCTCGTCCTCGTTCGCCACGACCTTCACGCTCATCTCGAGCGCCAGATACTCGCGACCCCAGTCCTCCTCAGTCGCGGCAACGTAGTCATCGCCCTCGGCAAGCCCGGCGTCGGCGCATGCGGCGCACGTGGCCTCGTCGCCGTGAATGAGCACGCCGTGTTCATGCAGCACGGCCACGACCGCGGGCAAAAACGCATCGGCCACGGCACGGTCGACCAGCAGCGACTCGGCGGCATTGCACACGCCCACGCGCTGCGTCTTAGCGTTGACGATAATATTGAGCGCTTTATCGAAGTCGACGGATTCATGCACGTAGATGTGGCAGTTACCCGTGCCCGTCTCGATCACCGGAACGAGCGACTCGCGCACGCAGCGCTGGATCAGGCCCGCACCGCCACGCGGAATGAGCACATCGACGACGCCGCGGAGCTTCATGAGCTCGCCGGTGGCCTCGCGGTCGGTAGACTCGATCATCGACACGGCCTCGCGCGGGAAGCCCTTGGCCTCGAGCGCATCGGCCAGCAGTTCGGCAATCATGGCACACGAGTGATAGGCCAGCGAGCCGCCGCGCAGAATGCAGGCGTTGCCGGTGCGGATGCAGATGCCCGCGGCGTCGGCCGTCACGTTGGGGCGCGCCTCGTACACCATGGCGACCAGGCCCAACGGCACGCTCACGCGGGTGAGGTCCACGCCGCTTGCGAGCACGCGGTGGTCGAGCACGCGGCCGACAGGATCGGGCAGCTCGGCGAGCTTCTCCAGGCCGGCGGCCATACCCTCAACGCGCTCGGGCGTCAGCAGCAGACGGTCGAGGAGCCCCGCCGAGGTCCCCGCATCGCGCGCGGCGGACATATCGAGCTCGTTGGCGGCGACGATGGAGTCGACACCGTTGCGCAGTGCTGCGGCCATGGCGCGCACGGCCTCCTGGCGCTGCTCGTCGCTCGCCGTGGCAAGCGAGGCCGACGCTGCCTTAGCGGCAACGGCAAGATCGTGGACATACGTGGCTATATCGACCGACATGGGCGGCCCTTTCTCCTAGAAGTTTGCAACCATGGTAGCCGATTTGCGCATGGCCTCGCCCGCGGCGGTAGAATTGGTCAACCCGAAACACCGCAACGAACGGAAGACTCACATGGCCCTCATCACTTCGTACCACGTCCCCGGCCTGTATGTCGAGGACCACAGCATCGACGTCCCCCTCGACTGGCGCGGCCTGGAGCCGATGCTCCTGGCCGTCGGCAGCACCATGCGCCGCGGCGCCATGCCGGCGCCCATCGCAGGTGCGCCCGAGAGCATCAAGCTCTTCTACCGTGTGGTTTGCGCGCCCGACCGCATCAACGACGATCTGCCACTGCTCCTGTTTTTGCAGGGCGGCCCCGGCGGCGAGAGCCCGCGTCCGCTGTCACCCACAAGCGACGGCTGGATCGAGGAGGCCGTCAAGCACTTCCGCGTCGTCCTGCCCGACCAGCGCGGCACCGGACGCAGCAGCTGTGTAGACGGGCGCACGATTGCCGCACTGGGCGAGCG
>CABRZJ010000092.1:0-5758 GCA_902475425.1 uncultured Collinsella sp. | reverse complement strand
GCGCTCGTGGTGCCAACGCGCAATCTGGTACGCATATTCCATAAGCGCATTGCCGACGTGATGTCGGCCCAGCTCAAGCAACATGTCGGCGCCAATCGTAGTATGCGTCTTCATAATCTCGAACTCCTCGGACGTAAGGCGTCCGGGTTTGTTGAGAATCGCATCGTCAATCGCCATCTTGCCGATATCGTGCAGCGCCGAAGCCAGGGCAATCGTGGAGCGTTCCTCGTTGTCGAGGGAAATGGTGTCGCTACGCTGGACCAGACAGCCAAGCAGCAGCTCGGTCAGCTTTTCGATATTCGTAACGTGCCTGCCGCTCTCGCCATTGCGAAGTTCCATGACACCGGCCATGATGTCGATGAGCATGCGACTGTTCTTGACGCGCTCGTTGTACTGCTGGGACAGCAGGCTCGTCAGGCGGCGCTGTTTGGCGTACAGACGGATAGTGTTGCTTACACGACGGCGCACGACACGGGCGTCAAACGGGCGGCTGATATAGTCCGAGGCGCCCAGCTCGTACGCACGCAGAACCACATCGTCGGATTCTTCGCTCGAAATCATGATGACAGGCAGATTGTCAACAACCGATCGGCGCGACAGATCGGCCAGCACCTCAAAGCCGCTCACGCCCGGCATGACAATGTCCAGCAGCACGAGCGACAACTCATCGCCATAGCGGTCGACCATATCGAGCGCCGTACGACCGTTTTCGGCCTCGAGGATGCAATACTCGTCCTTGAGCATCTCGTTGAGAATGGCTCGGTTCATCTCGGAGTCATCGACGATAAGCACCAAAGGCTTTTCGCTTTGGAAGACCTCGATGAAATCGCCATCGGTCACGACCGTACCGGCTTTTGCCTTAGCACGGCTCAGTAACTGGACAGCGCGGCCAACGCCCTCATCAACCGTCTCGCCATGAATGCGAACGCCACCAACACATGCCGTCAAGCTCACGTGCTCATGGCCCGGAATAATCGCGGAACGAACGGCATCGGATACCTGACGCAGGCGACGGGCGAAGTCATCGGAGGGAATATCGGGCATGACGGCCACAAACTTGTCGCAGCCATAGCGCACAAGTTCGTCAGTCGAACGAATACCGCTGCGTATGGCTGTCGCCACGGCACCGAGCGCAAGGTCGCCGGCATGGCGGCCGCACGTATCGTTGAAGACCCTAAAATCATCAAGGTCGATCACCGCAACGCCGGCATTCATGCGGGCGCTACGGAGCTTTTCCTCGTAATATCGGCGATTGCGCACACTCGTCAGCACGTCGGTGTAGACAAGGTCCTCTTCTGCAGTCTCTTGTTCATCGATCGGACGCACCATCAGCAGGACGTGAGGCTCGCCCTCGACCTTCAGAGGGCGTAGGCGAGCGCGGTACTCAACACCATCGTTGAGCAGTTGCTCCGACAACTCATCGGAGTCTGCCAAAGCCTCAAGACTCGACTGACGCAGACAAGGGCAGCGATCGCCGGCGAGCAGGCAGTTAGGCTCGCTCTTAATCTGATCGTCCGACAGCAAACGCACCACGGGGTAGGTCTTCGCGACGCGGGCGACCTCAGCGGCAGCCTCCTCGTCGGTTAGATTGACCTCGTGATTATTGAGCATATGGGGCCCCTTCGATAGTTTCGCATGGTAGCGGTGGGTTCCAAATGCTACAAGGGTAACACCTTGCCGATGCAGGTAAGCACGTGAATGCTGTTACATTTTTATGACCTGGCAAACGGTGGTAATGGAACCGCGGGCGCGTGGTTATTGGCGCATTCGTTAACAATGACGAAACGCCAACAGTCCCCCTCCCCGCAGGTCATCGAGCGTGCTAACGCTCCAAGACATCGTGAACGGCGTTTGCCGCCGTAACGGGGCGATCGCGCAAACCGTTATGCGCGCCCGGGATCGTCACAAGGGGGCAATCGAGATATTCGGCAGCCGCTCGCGTACCAGCCTCGCGGGGTGTACCGACCGAAAGCTCGCCCAAAAACACAGCCGACACCGCCTTTGATTCGCGGGCGCGCTCCCAGTCGGGAGCATATGTCATATTTGTTCCGTATTCATTGGCCATAAAGCAACGACCATTGCGCAGGGCATGCTTGGCTTCCGCTTCGGTCGTCCCAGGAGCCTCGGGGTCCAAGTCGCCGAGAGCTCCCAAGAAAAGCCGAAGCGCCCTTGAAACCTTTCCAGCCGCAATCATATCGAGCAAAATCGGAGCTGCGCCCATGCCGACGCCTTCGGCCGACACAGCCGGCTCATGCAGAATCGCACGGGCGACGAGATGGGGTTCGGTGCGAAGAAGCTCCAGCGCCACCAACGTACCGGCGCTGTGCGCAAGCACATTTGTCGGAGCGCCAACGTGTTCGATCACGGCCTGCAGGTCGGCGGCCTGAGCGGCAAGATCATAGCTGCCGTCTGCCGCTTCGCTGCTGCCGCCACAGCCGCGGCGGTCATAGGCAATTACGCGGTAGTTGCGACCGAGCTCACATGCGATGCCGTCGAAAAATGTGCCGTCGACACAAGCGCCGTGCACGCACACCAAGGCAGGAGTATCAGGCGACACATCCGGGCCGGCATATTCGCGACAGGCAATCGTGGTGCCCGCATTCTCGACCGTAAAATCCATGTTGTGCCCCCATCATCAACGCCCATCCAGTTGCGCGTCAGTACGGCTGGATAGACCCGCATTGCTTTACGCCTTGTTAACAGATTAACTTTACCCGACCCGAGGCTTTTCATGACACGGCATAATGCGCGACGTGAAAAAACGAAACTTGTAAAGCAAGAGCCCGCACCTTGCTTTGGAGCCGATGCTATGCTTAGGCACAATTGTCTTGAGGAGCATATGCCTATGTCTACGTTTTTGAATGCCAGCCCCATCTTTGGGCCCGTTCGCAGCCGTCGCCTTGGTCTCTCGCTCGGCGTCAACATGATGCCGGCCAGCGGCAAAATCTGCACGTTCGACTGCATTTACTGCGAAAACGGCCTCAACGCCGAGCGCCCCTGCCACGAGCCGTACAACACAACCGCCGTGGTACTCGACGCGCTCGAGGCAAAGCTGCGCGATATGGCAGCCGAGGGCGAGCTCCCCGATGTGATCACCTTCGCAGGCAACGGCGAGCCCACCGCCGCACCGGAGTTTCCGCAGGCCATCGCCGGTGCCGTCGCGCTTCGCGACCAGCTGGCCCCAAACTCCAAGATTGCCGTGCTCTCCAACGGCACGCGCGCCGACCGCCCCGAGGTACACAATGCGCTCATGATGGTCGACGACAACATCCTCAAGCTCGATACGGTCGACCCGGCGTTTATCCAGCTGCTCGACCAGCCTGTTGGCCCCTACGACGTCGAGCACCAGATCGAGACGTTCGCAAGCTTTGACGGTCACGTTATTATCCAGACGATCTTTTTGAACGGCAAGTATCAGGGCAAGCTCATCGACAACACCGGCGAGGAGTACGTCGCCCCCTGGCTCGCGGCGCTTGAGCGCATTCGCCCACAAGAAGCGACCATCTACACGGTGGCGCGCGAGACACCGGTCGCAGGCCTTGCCAAAGCAGCACCCGAGGTGCTTGACGCCATTGCCGCGCGCGTCCAAGCCCTCGGCATTCCCTGCCAGGTGAGCTACTAGCAAAGCCACGCAGCAGCCAGTGTCCGCCATCCCACTCCATCAGTTGCGGTGATATAGTTCCTGTTTATGCTGTTAAACCGCTTAGATCGGAACTATATCACCGCAACTTTTATGGACGCGTGGGTGGGCTATACTAGCTGCGGATGAAAGGAAGTTAGCCATGTATGACAAAGGACCCGTGCCTGGCCGCAACGACGCTTGCTGGTGCGGCAGCGGCAAAAAATACAAGAAATGCCACAGTGCCTTTGATGAGCGCCTCGAGCGCTTGTGGGAAGAGGGCTGGGAGGTTCTGCCCCGCACACTCTACAAGACGCCCGCCGACATCGAGGGCATCAAGCGCTCCGCTGCCATCAACGTGGGCGTGCTCGACTACGTAGGCGAGCATATCGCCGCAGGCATGACCACCAACCAGATCGACCAGATGATCTACGACTACACCGTCGAGCACGGTGGCACGCCGGCCGATCTCAACTACGAGGGCTATCCCAAGAGCGTGTGCACCTCAATCAACGACGTGGTCTGTCACGGTATCCCCTGCGATACGGATGTGCTGCACGAAGGCGACATCATCAACGTGGATTGCTCCACGATCTTGGACGGCTACTTTAGCGACTCGAGCCGCATGTTCTGCATCGGCGAGGTCTCGGCCGAGCGCCAACGCCTGGTCGACGTCACCCGCGCCAGCGTGGAGGCGGGTCTGGCGGCCGTCAAGCCATGGCTACCGCTGTCCGTTATGGCCGAGGCCGTGCAAAAGACCGTCGAGGACGCCGGCTTTAGCGTGGTGCGCGAGTACGGCGGACACGGCATTGGCAAGGAGTTCCACGAGGACCCGTTTGTGGGCTTTACCACCGAGGCACCCGATGTGGACACCATCATGGCCCCGGGCATGGTCTTTACCATCGAGCCCATGGTCAATGCCGGAGCGCCCGACATCAAGATTAGCAAGGGTGACGGTTGGTGTGTGCGCACCAAGGACGGCAGCGATTCGGCCCAGTGCGAGGTACAGCTCGTGGTGACCGAGGACGGTTACGAGCTGCTGAGCTGGTAGCCGTGGATGCGCCGGATGCTGACGGGCACGCTCGTCTTGCATCCGGCGTTTTTTAGCGTTTTGCCTGATATAACCTGCCAAAATAAACCTGTCCCTTTTTGGCAGGTCGAGCGGAGAGGACTGCTTGTGAACATCCTGGTTTTGCTGCCCGTCAACGACCGTCATCGCGTAATTCTTGAGTCGAGCGCTCCGGGCGAGGACTTTATCTACACGAGCGCCGACGCCGCCACGCGCGAGCAGGTCGCCGATGCCGACGTGATCCTGGGCAACATCGACCCTGACATGCTCACGGCATGCGAGCATCTCCAGCTGTTGCAATTGCAGACCGCCGGCTATGACGACTACCTTGCTGCCGGCACCGTGCCGGCTGACGTCAAGCTGTCTTGCTCGATCGGCGCCTACGGTCAGGCCGTAAGCGAGCACATGTTTGCCATGGTCCTTTCCATGATGAAGCACCTGCCCGGCTATCACGACTTGCAGCGCGAGCATCGCTGGGAGGATTTGGGACCGGTCACCTCGCTCAAAAACGCCAATGTGCTGGTGCTGGGCGCGGGCGATATCGGCGGCCACTTCGCCACGCTCTGCCGCGACATGGGCGCGCACGTCCGCGGCATCAAGCGCCATCCGCTCGTCTACCCCATTGTATTTGAGGACATGGACGGCATGGATGCCCTGTCTGAGCGCCTGGCCGAGGCCGATGTCGTCGCATCCTTTATGCCGAGCACACCCGAGACCCGCGGCCTGGCGAACGCCGAGTTCTTCGCCGCGATGAAGCCGGGCGCCTTCTTTGCCAACGGCGGCCGCGGCGATTTTGTGGTCGCCGACGACTTGGTTGCCGCTCTGGAGTCGGGACATCTCGCCGGCGCCGCGGTCGACGTCACCGATCCCGAGCCACTGCCTGCGACAAACCCCCTGTGGGATGCGCCCAACATGCTCATCACGCCGCACGTCTCGGGCTGGTTCCACCTGGCAGCCACGCTCAACAACGTGGTCGACATCGCCGCGGAGAATCTGCGTCACCTGCAAGCTGGCGAGACGCTTCGCTGCTGGATCGAACATTAGGGTTCCGCCGTTCTAACGAACGGCGG
>CABRZJ010000091.1:0-5776 GCA_902475425.1 uncultured Collinsella sp. | reverse complement strand
CGGTTGAGCTGGTTGGTAACGAGGCGCTCACCGGGAGCAAGCTCGATGGTCTTCATATCGGTATCCCCTATCGGTCGAGGTTGTGTTCGAAAAACGAAAGGCCGGGCGGCGGCGCCAGTCGGCCCGCAGCCCGTACGTTGGGGCGCCCGTGCGTGCTCGCGCTATTGTGCCGAGCCCGCGACGGGCTCAAAATGCTTGTCCTTAACAGCAGCTGCCAAGCGATCTGCCAGATTGCGTACGCGCGGATCCAGGCGCGCGGCACCCGGATTGACAAAGAAGCGCGCCGTGCAGTCCATAATGCGACCAGTAATAACCAGATCGTTGTCGCGCAGCGTGGCACCCGTGGCAGTAATGTCCACGATGCGGTCGGTCATACCGACGATGGGGCCTAACTCGATATTGCCGTGCAGCGAGACGATGTCGGCATTCACGCCGCGCTCGGCATACCAAGCGCTCGCGATGCTCGGGTACTTGGTGGCCACGCGAAGCGACCCGCGGCGGGCATAGTTGCGCTCGGCCTGACCGGCGCGCCATGCGGGCTCCGCCTCAATGAAAGTGCACAGGCCGTAGCCCAAATCGACCAGCTGCAGCAGGTTGAGGTCGGCCTCGATAAGCGAGTCCCAGCCGCAGATGCCGCAATCGGCACCGCCGCAGCCTACAAAGGCAGGCGCGTCGCTGGGGCGCACAATGACAAACTCGATATCTCCGACCGCGCCCTCACCGGCACGCGTGTCTCGTCCGCGCACGATCAGGTGACGACCGGGGTCGCGCAGCTCAGAGACGTCTAAGCCCGCTGCCTCAAGCACGTCAAGGGTGTCGGCCTTAAGCGAGCCCTTGGGCACGGCAATGCGCAGCGGACCCTCGGCACCGCGCCCCACGGCGTGATCGCCATCGGAAGCAGCGTCCTCGGCCGAGGTGTGCGCGGCCTCCAGACGCTCGAGCGAAAAGGCGAAGCCCGCCGCCGGCACCTCGATGCCGTCGCCAAATGCACCGGTAAAGATGGAGTCGTAGCGTCCGCCCGAACCGACCGGATCGGGCAGTCCGCCGGCATAGGCCTTAAAGACCAGGCCCGTGTAGTAATCAAACGAGTTCATGATGGAGAAGTCGAAGGACAGCACCTGGGCGTCCTCGGGAGCCAGGCCCTCGACCAGGGCACGCAGCTCGCGCGTGAGCGGCGCGACAACGCCCGCCGCCGCCAGCAGCGCGTCGACGCGGTCGAGCACCTCGGCACCACCGTGCAGGCGCGGCAGCTCGCTAATGGCGACCTTAACGGCCTCGGACTCGGTGCTTTTCGCCACGCGGGCATCGAGGCCCACGAAGTCGTTGGCGTGCACACAACGCAATGCCTCGGCAGCCAGTTCGCGATCCTCACAGGCCGCGAGCAGTTCCTTAAACGGACGCACGCTGCCCGCGATAATGCGCGCACCGGGAAGTGCCAGCTTGCGCACGGCCTCCGCCACCAGCGAGACGATCTCGACATCGCCCGCGGTATCGCCCACACCGATAAGCTCAAAACCCAACTGCGTAAACTGACGCGAGCCGCCGGCATTGCGCTGGCACTCGCGAACCACCGGCGCCTCGTAGCGAAGGCGCAGCGGCAGATCGGCCGCGCGCATGCGGGTCGAAACCAAGCGCACGATCGGCAGCGTGTTGTCGGGACGGACCACCAGCAGGCGGCCGTCATCATCAAAGAGCTTAAACGGGGTGTCCGCAATGCGGCCACCCTCCTCGAGAGAGCCCTTGTCCTCGAGCAGCGGCGTCTCGACCGGCAGGTAATGATGCTCCCTAAAGCAGCCCTTCACCGTCAGCGCAATCTCCTCGCGCGCCTGAGCCTCCTCGGGCAATATGTCCCGGAATCCCCACGGTGTGGCCGTCATCTGGTGAGCCTCCTCATGCTGTGTTTCATATAGAGCAGAAGACCGGCATAGCTCCGCCGGTCTTCTGGGTACTTTAGCATACTAGAGTGTTTGCGGGGAGAATCGTCCTCCTCGGCTCACACCGTATTCATTTGGAAACATAGGAGCGGATTGTCGCAACCCAACCCCACCTAGACGCCAATCGCACGACGATACTCTGCCATTACCTGCGCATCGGCAGCTGCGGGGTCGGCAAAATAGCGCCAGTCATAGGTCTCGGCCGAAACAACTCCGCGATAGCCGCGCGCCACCAGCCTATCCAGGTCGGCGCGCATATCGCGGTCGCCGTCACCCCAGGCAAGATGCGTCGTGCCATCTGCCGCAACATCGACAAAATGCACGTGGGCGACATCATCGCCAAGCAGATCGAAATAATCGTCGATGGTATCCCCTGCCACCGCCATAGCGCCCAAATCCAGACACGCCTTAAGTGCCGGATGATCAACTGCCTCGATCATGCGCTTCGTGTCGGCCGCCGAGTTCACGATCATCGACTCAACCGGCTGTAGGGCCTCGAGCACCAGTCGCACGCCGCGCTCTCCCGCATGCTCGGCAATCGCACGCAGCATCGAGGCGCTGCGACCCCACGCGTCCTCGATCGGCTCGTTCAAAAATGCCCAGCCGCTCGAGACCATGACCTGCTCGGCTCCAAGTTCCGCCGCGATATCCACAACGTTCTTAAAGTACGCAAGCGTGCGGGCACGCGCCTCATTCCCACGCGCCGCGATATTCCACGGCTTGGGGTTGTTCTGTTCGGGACAAAGCCCCACAATCCGAACCCCATACCGCTGCGACAGCTCCCGCACCTGCTCGAGCGAATCGTATCCATGGCAATCGACATACAGATGCATCGCCCCGGTCCAAAGCTCGCAACACGTGTAGCCCGAGGCCGCTGCCGAAGAAAAGAATTCCTCAAGGTCAAAATAACGATGGCTGATATTCATGACGGCAAGCTGCGGATACTCCATCTTGTCCACCTTTCGGCAAAAGGGCGCCGCAGCACAGTGTGCGCGACGCCCCCCTCTTACATTATTCTCATTATGACGGATGCCCTACTGAACACCAAGCACTCCAAAGAACGCGCCGGCGATACTCACGAGCAGGATCACGAGCATGATGACCAGCGGATTCATCTTCTTCTTGAGCATGAGATAGACGATTCCAAACAGCCCCATCGTGACAAAGCCCGGGAAGATTCCGTTGAGCAGCTCGGCCAGCGTCTGAGCACCATCGCCCGCACCGACCATGAGCGGAATGTCCACGGTGACCATCTCCATGGTCATAGCGCCGATCACCATGGCGCCCATGATAGAGGCCATCTTGACGATCGTGTCCATAATGCCCGATTCCTGGACCTTGCTGATCATGTCCGAGCCAAAGCGATACCCCACAAACGTCAGCAGGTAACGGATGATGTAGTGAGGGACATTGAACACGAGCAGGAACAAAATCGGGCCAAGAATAGAGCCCTGTAGCGCCAGCGACGTGCCGACACCCGTTGCCAAAATTCGCAGCGTGCCCCAGTAGAAGGCATCGCCCACACCGGACAGCGGCCCCATCAAAGCAAGCTTGACATTAGAGATCGCGCTCGTGTCAAAGCTATCGTCAGTAGCGTTGACCTCCTCCATTGCAGCAGCGATGGACATGGGGAGCGTCGAGATGTACGGCGTGACGTTATAGAGCTCCATATGGCGCTTGAGGGCGGCCTTAAAGTCCGCATCCTGCGGATACAGCTTGCGAAGGATCGGCATAAGGGCCCACATAAAGCCGATATGGCCCATACGCTCGTAGTTCCAGGAATGCTCATAGGGAATCGAGCGCCAGAACAGCTTCTTAAGGTCTGCGCGGGAAATCAGCCCGTCATAAGAAGACTCAAACTTAAAACTCATCGAACCCACTCCCAATCGCAGGATCCTCGGTTGCCACTGCGGGCTGCTCCGCCTTTTTCTTGTCACCCAAAACCGTCATCGCGACGACGATGATCGCGGCAAAGATCGCCACGCCCGTCGTGCTAATGCCAAAGTAGGCGACGAGGAAGAAGCCAGCGAAGAAGAACGGCGCCACCGTCTTGTTCATAATCATCTGAGCCAGCATTGCAAAACCGAGTGCGGGCAAGAAGGCGGCGGCGACATCCATACCGGTCTGAACGAAATCGGGGATGATGTTGAGCAGGCTGGCGACGGCATCGGCGCCAAAGAAGAATGCCAGGGGAATAATCAGCAGGCCGCACCAGCTCTGCGCGTAACCGGCGATGAGCATGTTGCGCGTGATGGCCTTGGTGTCCCCGTCCTCGACGTTTTTGTCGATACGGTGCACCAGCAGTAGCATCACCGGCTGGCCCAGGGCCGTATCGAGCGCCAGGACGATCGTTGCGATGGGAATGCCCAGGGTCAGGGCCGCCGAAGCGTCCGCGCCGGCCTGCATGGCAAGCGACACACCCAGAATGGTTCCGGAAATCGTATCGGGCGGGTTATATGCACCGACCGAGATGGCGCCGACCATGGCAAGCTCCATCGTGGCGCCCATGATCGTGCCGGTCACCATGTCGCCCATAACAAGGCCAACCAGAGGTCCGAGCACGATCGGGCGCTGGAGGTAGCTCGTGCCCGTCAGCCACTCGGAATAGCCCAAAAGGGCGATCAGGAAAATCAGGATTGTCTTGATAACCATGATGGCCCCTAACCGATGACCTTCGCGGCATCAGTCTTCGCATCTGCCGGAATCATCTGAATGAACAGCTCATAGCCCTCGCCGAGCAGCTCCTTCACGTATGCCTCGTTTTCGGGCGTGAGGAATACGCTGGTCGAGACCTGGCGGGCATTCTCGCTAAAGGCAACGTTGCCGAGATTGATTTTCTTGACTCCCATCGCCTTGGCGACGGCACCGGCCTGCTGAATCGTCTCGCAAACCACGAAGAGCTTGTACTTATCGGTCACACCGCTCTGGAGCGCCTTGACGGCATCCTCGGTGTTTTTGACGACGACCTTGCAGCCCTCCGGCTTTGCAAGGGATAGGGCCTGCAGACGAAGCTTGTCATTGAGGACCGTGTCGCTCACCAACAGGATGCAGTCGGCACCCAGAGCCGAGGTCCAGCTAACGGCAACTTGGCCGTGAAGCAGTCGATAGTCCACGCGAATCATCTGAATCATGATGTGCTCCCTAGTGGTTAAAACTCATCGAGTTCGGCCTGCCCCAGCAGGTCGTTGACGTACTTGACCTTAGTGTCGTCCGCCTCGACGATCTGGCGAATGGCCTCGTCGATCGGAGTGGAATCGGGTACGAACAGCAGCTGAATAAGGAGTGGCAAGTTCATATTGGTCACGAGGTGCGTGTTGGGACGCGTCTGGACGATCTTGGTGAACTCGTTGTTGACGCTGCCGCCGAACAGGTCAGTGCACACGACAACTTCGTCGTCCGCGGCAAAGCCGTCCAGAATCGCTGCAGCCTCCTTGGACAGGTCCTCGTTTCCGTCGACATACATAGAGAGCGCATGGACGTTTTCGCGCTCACCGGAAAGCAGGCCGATGCTCTCGACGATTCCAGACGCGAAATGAGCATGGGACGCCACGATAAACTGCCTCATTCGATCCCCTTCCTAGCGAATTTCGGCATAAAAATGCCCGGACGCATGCGCCCGGGCAGGGTGCTTCTTAAATGAGTGGTCAACTATTAGTAGTCGAACTGGTGATAGTAGCGACGGTAGTTGAGGTTGTGCTTGGTGACCGTCTCGTAGTAAGCGGCAAGGCGATCGGTGATCAGCGAGGAAAGGATCCACGGGGAGACGATGACGCGGAACTCGTCGTCAAGGCCGGGGATCGCGAACTCGGCGGTGTCGATGATGTTGATGTCGGTGTCGCCGG
>CABRZJ010000090.1:0-5919 GCA_902475425.1 uncultured Collinsella sp. | reverse complement strand
CCAAGGGGGACACTCATGAAGAATACTCAGCTGCTGCTGATTAACGATATGTGCGGCTACGGCAAGGTCGCGCTTTCCGCCATGCTGCCGGTGCTGTCGCACATGGGCTACCGTATCCATAACCTGCCGACGGCGCTCGTTTCTGACACGCTCAACTACCCCAAGTTCTACATCCACGACACCACCGAGTACGTGCGTCAGAGTCTTGCCATCTGGGAAGAGCTCGGCTTTGAGTTCGACGCCATCTCGACCGGCTTTATCGTGACCGAGGAAGAGACGCGCATCATCTCGGACTTTTGCCACCGCCGTGCGCAAAAGGGCACCAAGGTGTTTGTCGATCCCATCATGGGAGACAACGGCAAGCTCTATGCGGGCGTGCCCGAGTCCACGATCGGTCTCATGAGGCACCTGCTCGAGTGCGCCGATTACGCGGTTCCCAACTACACCGAGGCCTGTCTGCTCACCGATACGCCTATTGCAGAGCAGATCACGCCCGATGAGGCCCACGTCCTTGTGAACGCCGTGCGCGAGTTGGGTGCCAAGTCGGTGGTCATTACGAGCGCCGTGGTCAATGGCACGAACGCGGTTATCGGTTACGACCATGTAGCGGGGGAGTACTTTACGATTCCCTTTGAGCTCATTCCGGTCTATTTCCCAGGCACGGGCGACACGTTCTCGGCGGTGCTCGTCGGCCGCGTTATGGCAGGTTGGAGTCTGCAGCGCGCGACGTCCGATGCCATGCGTGTGGTGGCTGAGCTTATCGAGCGCAATGCCGACCAAGAGGACAAGTCGGCCGGCCTGCCCATCGAGGCCTGCCTGGACGTGATCGACCATGAGTAACGCTGGCGAGGGCGGCGTCAAGCCTGCGGGCGAGAACAAGCCGCTCGGCGCGCCGCGTGGCAAGCGTCCGCGTATCCGCGTGAGCTGCGTGGACCAGCTGGGTGCGTGCCGCTGCCACCATGGTCACAAGCCGGGCGACGTCTTTGACTTCGACCGAGACCGCGGCAAGATGTGCGCCATGGCCTGCCATGTGGGCTTTCCCTATATTGATATCCTGCGCTATGGCGGAACCGTGCCTGGCAACGAGCCTGGTACGGCAAAGTTCTGCTGTCCCGAGGTCGATACGCTGAACGTCTGGCTTGCCGAGATCGTCGACGAGTAGTCGAGCGTGGATTTTCTCCCGTTTAGAGCGTACTTGAGCGCTCAAAGTGGGAGATTGTCCACACTCAATTTGTATGCGGGAGATTATCCACGCTCATTTTGCGCCGAAGACGTGGCCCGCGACCTCGCTTACCTACAGCTGCTCGAGCATAGCGGTACAACCGGCGAGCACGTCGCGGTAGGTGGCGTCGAAGTTGCCGGTGTACCAGGGATCGGCCACGTCGCCGGGGCGCTCGGTCCAATCGAGCAGGCGCGTAATTTTGCCGTCGGGGTCGTCGCCAAAGATGCGACGCAGGTCACGCGCGTTCTCGGCATCCATATAGACAATGTGATCCCAGTCGCCATACTCCGCGCGACGCACCTGACGTGCGCGATGTGCGACGACGGGAATCCCGACCTCGCGCAGCTTGGCGACCGTGCCACGATGCGGCGGGTTGCCGATCTCCTCGGTTGAGGTCGCTGCGGAATCGATGACAAACTCCGACTCGCGCCCAGCGCGGCGCACGAGCTCGGTAA
Organism: uncultured Collinsella sp.; assembly: GCA_902475425.1. Classification (GTDB taxonomy): domain Bacteria; phylum Actinomycetota; class Coriobacteriia; order Coriobacteriales; family Coriobacteriaceae; genus Collinsella. The sequence goes on along the minus strand of CABRZJ010000090.1, from coordinate 4,242 downwards.
ACACCGACTCAGCCATCGTCGAGCGACAGATATTCCCGTGGCAAATAAACAGTACGTGCTGCATATGATGGTTCCTTTCTGGGCGGTCGCGCGGGGGTTACAGACTGCCCTTGAGGCAGTTTGCTCCGATAAAGCCCGCTGCGTACAAGGGGAGATGGCGCAGCTCGCGTCCGTCATCGGTTTCGCTGCGGGCAAAATTGTTCTCGGACAATATGTAGGCATACGGCGACCGGGCTTTTTCCATAAACGACCCGAGCGTTCTCGCGCGCACGTTGCGTGCGGATTTTACCTCGACGGGAACGATCTCCATACGGTCGGTCTGAAGTAGAAAATCGAGCTCGCCGTTCGTCTTCCAAGACGACGGTGGCATCCAGTAATACGTCTGCAAACCATTGCCCGAAAATGCCTGCATGACCGAGTTCTCCGCCAAGGCACCTCGAAAGTCGGAAGACAGCGCAATGGCGGAATCCTCTTTGAGGTCGAGCCAGAGTCGCGGGTTGATACCGAGTTTGTAGAACATGAGGCCCGTATCGAGAAGATAGACCTTAAAGAAGCTCCCGTCTTCGTCGTCGAAGGGGACGAGGGGAGGTTCGATGTCTTCGGTCAGGTTGTTGACCGATATGATGCCGGCGCCCTCGAGCCAGTCGAGTGGCTCGATGAGCTTTGAGCGTCGGCCTCCGCGTTCGACCTCGGAGTACTTGAATTTCTTGGTTGAGGATCGTAGCAGCTGGGATGGAATGGAGCGCCAGACCTTGCGCGCTGCTACGCCGCTGATCCCGTTTTCGGGGTCGGTCATATCGGCGGTGTAGGTCTCGTCGATTTCGCGCTGCTCGACGCGCGCGTCTTCGATGGAAAGCGTCTTGCGATATGCGTTGACGGCGGCGGGCATGCCGCCCACGATTTGGTATCGATGAAACAGGTTGAGCGCGGCTTGGTGTGCGGCGTAGGTCTCGAGCGTGTCGGCGTGGGCACGAACGGCATCGGCCATCTGCTCCTCGCCGAGCGCCCAGAGAAACTCCTCGAACGACATGGGATGCATGGTCTCTTGGCGGACGCCACTGGGAAAAGGCAGCTTGCGCTTGCGCGTGGCGACGCCGAGCTGACTGCCGGTCGCGCATATGCGCCAGCCTGAACCCGAGAAAAAGCGAAGCGAGTTGAGCGCCCGTTCACAGAGCTGAACCTCGTCAAACAGGATGAATGCGGTTTCTTTGCGAATGGGGGTGCGTTTATAGTCTGAGATTCGTGCCACGATGGTGTCAACGTCGTCGGTGGGGCAGTCGAACAGCGGGGCAATCAGCTCAAGATCGGTCTGAAAGTCGAGTTTGACAAACGCATCGCCGGCGATTCGTCTGCCGATTTCCTCGGCAGCGTACGTTTTGCCCACGCGTCGTGCGCCACGGATGAGGAGGGGGCGCGAGGCGTCCTTTGTCGCCCATGATTCGATAACGGATTCGATTGATCTGCGCATGGGGCTGCCTTTCCAATTTCATGTACTTCAAATACATAGTTTAGTACGATTTCGTGTACTTGAAATACACGAAATCGTGGAAAAACGTGTATTTCAAGTACACGAAATTGAACCGCTGGAGCCTGCGGGCGGATAAACACTGCTCGTATGGTGTGGTTTTCATCGGACGCCCGCCGCGCTGAGCTGTACTTGCGCCTGCCTCGATCCCACCCCTATGCCTGCATCGAAGATTGTGCTGCCCGCTTGCGCTCCCAGCGTGCCAGCTTGATCGTCACTAGCGTGAGTATCCAGGCTACGAGCGAGAATGCGGCGCCAACCGCGCCCACGTAGGCAATGCCAATCCCGCTTACCACGGCGCCGCCCACCGCGGTGCCAAACGAAATGCCAACGTTAAATGCCATGGGCTCCACCGAACTCGCGAGCACCATCGATTTGGGATGGCGGCTGCGGGCCACGTCCATAAAGTGCGTGATGCACGAGACCGAAAACAGGTACATGAGCATCGCCAGGCTAAAGACAAAGACAAGCGCGAGGGGCATGGTGCCGCCAACGGCAAACAGCCCAAACAGAGCCGCGGCCTGGAGCACAAACGTCACGAGCAGCGCCCTCATGCCAAAGCGCGCATCGATCCATCCGCCCAGGATGTTCGAGATCAGGCAGAACACGCCGTAGGCCATAAGGGTGGTGCTCGCCTGAACGGTGCCCATGCCCAGCACCTGCTCCAGATAGGGCGTCACGTAGCCGTAGAACACATAGACCGAGCCCACGCCAAACAAGAAGATGAGCATGCCGGTGATGATGCTCGGCTCGCGCAGAAGCCCCGCCTGCTCGCGGAAGGTGGCAGGCTCGTCGGTTTGTCCGGCGCGCGGCATAAACGCCACGAGCGCGGCGCAGATCAGAACGGCGAAGGTCAGCGTGCCGTACATGGCAACGTGCCAGTCGAGCGTGTCGGCCACAAACTTGCCGATCGAGGTCACAAAGACCATCGCCACGGAGAATGCGCCGTACACCACCGAGATAGCGAGTGAGGTCTGCTGCGGGGACAGCAGCTCGGGGATATACGTCACGCCCACGGCGAGCAGTGCGCCCGAGACGGAGCCCAAGATGATGCGCGAGGCAAACAGCACTTGGAAGTTGGGCGCCAACGCCATGACAAGATTACCGAGTACAAAGACAATGCTGTAGCACACGAGTAACTGGTAACGGCGGAAGCGTCCCGTGCTGAGCGCAAGCGCCGGCGTTGCGATGGCGTAGACGAGCGCGAACACGCTGATGAGTTGGCCTGCGGTGGCAAGTGAGATGCCGAGCTCCGTCGCCAGGTCGCTCTCGATGCCGATGACCACGAACTCCGAGCAGCCGAGCGAAAAGCCTAACAACACGAGCAGCGCTAGGCAGAGGTTGGTGCGCGCGGGGGAAAGCGCGGCAGCGGTTGATGCTGTTGTGGACGAGGTTGCGGTGGTCAAGGCGGTTGCTCCCATGTTGCGTTATATGAGCTAGATTCAGTCTCTGCAACTCTAGCAGAATACGACAAGAAGCAGCGCCTTTGTCACGGTCTGCGCTTGCCTGTATAGTCGCAATACAGGCGAAGATGGTCTCAGGTACATCGCGGGCGACAGGAGATCCCATGGGTATGCACACGACAAAGGTTGCAGTGGGCGAGGGCAAGTTTACGCTCGAGGCCCAGCTGACGGTGACGCCGCGAGGCATGGCGGTGTACGCCTGCTCGCCGGAGTTCGCACACCTGGGCGCCACGGCGCAGGCCATTCCGCGTCCCGAGCCCGGACGCACGGCGACTGTGAGCATCCTTGCCGTTCCGTGCCATCGCGACGAGATCCCGGCGCACGACATTGCGGCGGCGCTCGCTACGCGCTTTGGTGTGCCGGTAACCGCAAGCATGGGTTTTCATGTTGAACAGGCGAGCAAGGACGACTTGCAGCGCGTGCTCAATACCACGAAGGAGCTCATCGTCGCGCTCGAAGAAACCGCGGCCCGCATCTTGCGCGCCGGCTGGGATGAGGGCGGTGCGGGTGCCGAGGTCGTGGCGGTCGATGCCGCGACGGGCAAAGCGCTCGCTCCCGTCGATCGCATCAAAGCTCATACCGGCGAGGGTATCCTGCACCAAGCATTCCTGACGCTTCTGGTCGAGGGCCAGGGCGAAAACATGCGCCTGCTGCTCTGTCGCCGCAGCCCGCTCAAGCGCCTGTGGGGCGGGGTGCTGGCCGATAGCTGCGCCGGCCATCCGCTCCCGGGGGAGGGCGTCGCCGCCGCGACGGCGCGTCGCATCAACGAAGAGCTCGGCATCATGCGCGAGCCGGACGAGCTCAAGCATCTGGGGCACGTGGTGTACCGCGAGGATCACGGCGACGGCCGCTGTGAGTGCGAATGGTGCGAGGTCTACCTGGCCCGTGTTAAGCCGGGCGAGCTGCACATCAACCAAGAGGAAATATCGGAAGTACGCCGCGTGGCCCTCTCCGAGCTCGACGGCTATCTGCAAGGTCATCCCGAGCAGTTGGCCCCCTGGCTCCGCGAGGCCCTCAGCGATCCGTCTATCCGCACGGCCCTCGCCATGTAATCGCTGCCCAAACCATCACAACATTCGATGAAAATCTCGAAAACGAGGAAAAGCGTCGAATGTTGTGACGCTTTTCCTGTCTGTGCCGGCGAGCTCCCGTGTCATCTGGGGGTATAAGGCTAGCAAGTGTTTATTTGCGAGGCCAAGGGGGCGCCCCGTATGGATATCGATAACTTTGAATGGTGGTATAGCGAGGGCGAGG
>CABRZJ010000089.1:0-5963 GCA_902475425.1 uncultured Collinsella sp. | reverse complement strand
AGGTGTGCAACAGCTGGCCGTCCTCGCCCACGAGCGCGGCCTTCATGGTGGTGGAACCGGCGTCGATGCCGATGAACACGCGGCCGGTGTAGCCGTCGAGCTTGCCCTTGGGGACGACTTCCTGGTCGTGGCGACCCTTGAACTCAGCAAAGTCCTCGTCGGTGGCAAAGAGCGGATCCAGGCGCTCGACCTCGGCACCCTGCGTGTCGCCCAAGCTGTCGATGGCCTCGATAAGCTGCGGGAACGTGCTGAGCTTGTTGGACTCGTGCGCCATGGCGGCGCCGCTCGCTACAAACAGGTGGGCGTTTTGGGGCACGATACGGTGCTCCTCGTCCAGGTTGAGCGTGAGGTAGAAGCGATGACGCAGCTCGGAGAGGTACTGCAGCGGGCCGCCCAGGAAGGCGACGTTGCCGCGGATGGGACGACCGCACGCCAGGCCCGAGATGGTCTGGGTCACGACGGCCTGGAAGATGGAAGCGGCGACGTCCTCGGGGCGGGCTCCTTCGTTGAGCAGCGGCTGCACGTCGGTCTTGGCAAAGACGCCGCAGCGGCTGGCGATGGGATAGATGGTGGTGGCGTTGGCCGCGAGCTCGTTGAGGCCGCTCGCGTCGGTGTGCAGCAGGGTTGCCATCTGGTCGATGAACGCGCCCGTGCCGCCGGCGCAGGTGCCGTTCATGCGCTGCTCGATGCCGTTATCGAAGTAGATGATCTTGGCGTCCTCGCCGCCCAACTCGATGGCGACGTCGGTGGCCGGGATGAGGGTCTCGACGGCACGCTTGCTGGCGATGACCTCCTGGACAAACTCCAGCTCGAGCCACTGGGACAGCAGCAGACCGCCCGAGCCGGTAATGGCGCAGGTCATTTGGGCCGTCGGCAGCACGGTCGCAGCACCCTCGAACAGGTCGCGGGCGCAGGCGCGGACATCGGTGTGGTGGCGCTGGTACTTGGCGTAGACAATCTGGTTGTCGTCGTTGAGCACGGCGAGCTTAACGGTAGTGGAGCCCACGTCGATGCCCAGGTGCAGGTTGCCACGAGCGTTCTCGGGGTTGAAGATCGCGCCTTCGGGGGCGTGGGCGGCGGCTACGGGCTCAGTAGCGGTAGCGGGCTCGGCGGCGACGGGCGTCTCCCCTGCCGCGTTCTTGGCATCGGCAACTGCCTCGGCAACTTTCTCGACAGCAGCGGTCGCGGCCTTCTGCGCCGCGTCCATCACGGTGGGCGCGGCCTCGCGTGCGGCAGCGACCATGCGGTCCTTAATGCCCTCGACGAGTTTGCTCATTGTCTCTCCTCTTAGTTGTTGGACTCGACGGTTGCGGCGGTGTCGGCCGCGTCCTCGAGCTGCAAGTTCAATAGCTTCATGCCGTATTCCGGTACGTTGATATCGATGGGTTGGCCATACAGGTCACCAGGACGAACAAAAGCGAGCACCGTCATAATGCGCGCCATGGCCTCGGGCGATTCGGTGAGCCCACGCTCAAACCAGCGCTGAATCATGCCGACCTCGGCGCTCACGACGTAGGTGACGTAGTAGTCAAAGAACGTGCCCAGCGCCAGGCCCAAAATGCCCGTCTGCGCACGCGGCACCACAGCCTCACGCGCGGTGTCGATGATCCTTTTAATGAAGGCCTGGTCGCCGCCCGGACCCAGCAGCGCACCGATTAAGTCGCGGTTGGCCGCAAGATAACGCAGCAGCTCAACCGAACCGGGCGCCGGCTCGAGCTCATCGATGTTGTGATAGAGATCAGGCAGCTGAGCTGCGGTGATGAGCTCAATGCGCTCACGGATCTCGGCCAGCAAGCCGTCCTCGATTTGATTGATAAAGTCGGGAATATCGCGATAGTGCGAATAGAACGTGCGGCGCGTAAGGCCAGCACGCTCGGTGAGCGACGCGACATTAATGCGCGAAAGGTCGCCGCTTTCGGCAAGCTCGCTGGCAAGTGCCTGGCGAAGGGCACGCTGCGAGCGAAGGGATCGGCGGTCGCATTTCTCGAGCTGGGACAAGCGTCCTCCTTGTTACTCAGCCTGTGCGCTATTGCACAGTGCGAGTATTATTGCACACCGTGTGCATCAACACGTAAAGGCAATATTTAGAATGTGACGAGGGGGCAGTCCCTTTGTCACATTATTCGATGACGGTGCGGGAGTTTTGCTTGCGCATGGTAGCGAGCATGTGTTTGGGGACGGCATGGGCCATGCAGCTGCCGATGGTCGCGCTCGCGGCGGCTTTAGCTGCATCGCTAGCGTTTTTGGTCGCGTAGCTGTGACGGAAACGTTTGAGCATGGCGATATCGTTGCCGCCGTCGCCATAAACCGCGACCTCGTCCTCGGCAATACCGTAGTAGCCCGCCAGCCAGGCCACGCTCTCGCCCTTGTTGCACGCCACGTCCGTAATCTCGAACATCACCGGATCGAACGGCGCGTTGACCACGCGGTCCGATCGCTCGGCAAGATACGACTTAAGGTCACGCTCCAGCTCGGGCGAGGTCACGCGACAGTTGATCTTGCACACATCGTGACGCAAGATATCGCCGATCGACTGGTCGAAATACTGCTCCTCGTGATACCCGCCACGTGCACGCATACCGCGCATCACAATACGCTTGATGGGGCTGTCCTTTCTAAAGCCCGCCTGGTGCATCTCGAACGATCCGCTCGAAAACATGCCATCGGGCGTGGAGCAATCAAAGCAAATGTCCGGGAACGCCTTGAGCAGCTCCTCGGTAACCTGCGGGTCGATGGTCAAGGTCTTGAGCACCTCGCCATGACTGTCGCGCACAATGGAACCGTTAGAGCAGCAGGCATCGAGCGCCAGCCCCGTAAAGCCATGCTCGCCGATCGGCAGCGTCGAGCGTCCGGTCGCGGGAACCACATGCAGACCAGCCTCAGTCAGCTCGCGAATGGCACGGCGGATGGTCCCATCTGCCTCGTGCAGGGCGTTCAGCAGCGTTCCGTCTAAGTCGCTCGCAAACATCTTGATCATGGGCATGCCTCTCTTTCGTCTGCACGATATTGTAGACGAAGGAGAGGCATGCCCATGCAAGGGTGTTCCAACGCGCCAGGACATTCGCTTCCGCAAAGCAACGGTGCCCCAGCGCGTCAAGACAATCGCCGCAAGCGACTTTTCAGCCGATAAAACAGCGCCGTCGTCAGCGCCAGCACCGCCAACATGCCTGCGAATACAATCGCCGGTGTCCATCGATCATATGCAGCCCCGTACGTCAATTGGCCGATAGGTATTGCGCAGGAAAGGACTGTGTAAACGACCGAAAGCACTTTTCCGCAGAGCTCAGTCGGCGCTGCCCGCTGAACAAACGCGATGATTTCAACCGACGCAATGCTTGCCCACACCATGATCCATGCCGAACCAACCGCAAACACGGTGAACACGCATACATCTGCGCCGAACAGTAGCGTAACAATAATCGGTACGACTCCAAAACAGATCATCGCAACATATCGACATATGCCATTGACAGAAAAACGATGCGGCCAAATGCCGACCAAGCCACTGCCGGCAAGACCACCCAAGCCCATAGCCACCTCAACTATCCCAACGCAGGACGATTGCATGCCGAGATGCTTTGTAACAATAATGGGAGCGCCAATCGTTAGCCCAATCAACGCAAGGTTCAAAACGGCCGCAAGCAAAATCACAGCGACCAATGATGCATTTTGCAACAGATACCGAATCGACTCCCGAAAATCGTTTCGGCATGTCGTGCGAGTCGCGCCGTCTCCCATCGTTTCAGATGAGGCATTTTGCTTGAGTGCGACCCCAAACAAGAGAGCTGAAATCGCAAACGCCACCGACGCGGTTGTGCAAAGAGCATCGATGCCAAAGCACCCATAGACTGCCGTCCCGACCACAGGACCCAAGATATTGCTCACCATGGTCACCTGCGAAACCAATGCAGTGGCCCGCTCAACCTTCTCTTCACCCGCCATGCGCACCGTCTCAATTTGGAGCATTGGCTTCAGCAGCGATTGAACACCATATTGAACACAAAGTATCGCTACTACGACGACCGCAAGAGGCAACGAACGCTTCATGAGGATAGACAGCAGTGATGCAGTCATCAGAGCAATGCCGAGGGCCACGAGGACCTCGCGATGTCTTCCCCTATCCGCCAAGATTCCGCCAGCCGGAGTTGCGAGTACGCCGGGTATGAACGCGGTCGCCACGACGGCGCCATATAACGTTGACGATCCGCTGCAATCGAACAAGTAAAGCGGATACGCAAAGCACAGCGCTGACAGCATCGAATACGTGCACAGCTGCGCAACCAGAAGTTCCGCAAGCCTGATTGACCGCACTGTTTTTGGTTCCAACAAGACTCTGACGTCTCTCAGTCCAGCCATAAGTCCGCTCCCTATACATACCGCTAGTATGTATTTATCGACTTGAAAAGGGCAGCCGGAGCTGCCCTCTCAAATCTATTACATACCGTTGGTATCTATATTACCACCCGGCGCGGTCCCATACGTCCCAAATCTGCGCCGTTGTCTGAAGCACTTCTTCCCCCAAATCGAGTCCCACCGCGGCAGCCATCTGCGCCAAACATTGTGCGCGAGCGAGCATTCGCTCCTTGGGCTCGAGCGGACGAAACAATGGCAGCAGCCAAAGATTCGCCAACAACGATACGGCCTCCGCCGCTTCGCGCGGGCATTCGCACGCAATGGAGCCGTCGGCGATGCCCTCCTCGATCACTGGCAAGAGATAGCCATCGGCCGACTCGTCGAACGAGCCCTGGTACTGCATCGCCAGTAGGCGCGAGCTTTTTACCGGATCTGCCGCAGGATGCATGCGTGCCCATAGCTCAATTTGTGGAACGACAGACTCGGGCGCGTACAGTCGCTTGAGCTTTTGGGCTCCGGTCATATTGCCGATACCAAGCGTTGAGCGACGTTGCTCAACAATCGGAGTCATCGCCCGATCAAATGCGGCGTTGAAAATCTCCTCTTTGCTCTTAAAGTGATGATAGACAGCGCCCTTGGTCATGCCATCGAGACGGTCAACGATATCTTGAATGCTCGTCCCCTCATAACCCTGTGCGCAGAATAGCTCCAGCGCCGCGTCGAGAATCTTCGCGACCGTCTCCTCGGGATATTTATTACGCCCCATAATCTGTCCATCCGCAACGCAAGTCTTGTGCCTCATTGCAGTATTTTAACGTTGCGGATGGCAGGCAGTCGATTCTACACCGCGGCGGGGCCGTGTTCGCCGGTGCGTATGCGGATGACCTCTTCGACCGGCTCGACCCAAATCTTGCCGTCTCCAACGGCACCGGTGCGAGCAGCGTTGCAGATGATGTCGACAATGCCGTCGACATGTTCATCGGCGCAGATGAGGGTGAACTGCACCTTGGGGATGGTATTGACGAGCAGTTCGTTGCCGCGAACGTATTCCTTCCAGCCATGCTGTGCACCGCAGCCCTGCACCTGGTTGATAGTCATGCCGCGAACATCAGCAGCAAACAGCGCATCTTTGAGAACCTCAAGCTTCTCCTGGCGCACGATAGCCGTAATTTTCTTCATAGTGAATTCCTCTCTTCAATAAAAGAAATGAATTGTCCTTCACATGGCACGGGTTTTCCAGGTGCCCGAGATTGCCCCGAAAGAGGAGCGCCGCGTACTTCGGTACGCAAGCGACGGTTTGAGGGGCAAGGTCGGGTGCCTGGGAAAGCCGTGCTGCTAATCGAGTCCGGAGAACGAAGGATATGCGCTCTCGCCGTGCTGGCTGGCATCCAGGCCCAGCGCCTCGTCGGCCTCGTCCACACGCAGGCTGCCGTGGAACAGTGCCTTGACCACCGCGGCGATCACCAAGTCGAGCACCAGCACAATAACGACCGTCACCACAATGCCCAGAACCTGCGAGACAAGCAGCGACACGTCACCCGTGTAGAACAGGCCGCCCTTACCGGTCCACGAGAGCTCCGGCACGCAGAACAGGCCCGTGAGCACACCGC
>CABRZJ010000088.1:0-6354 GCA_902475425.1 uncultured Collinsella sp. | reverse complement strand
ACGGCGGGAAGTTGTAGTTGTGCATGTAGCGCTTGCCCTCGGTGGGTTCGATGGTATCCAGACGCTGGCCCTCGTTGAGCATACCGAGCGACAGGACGGAAAGCACCTGGGTCTGGCCACGCTGGAACAGACCGGAGCCGTGAACGAGCGGCAGGTAGTTATCCTTCACCATGATGGGGCGAATCTCATCGGCGGCACGGCCGTCGACGCGCTCGCCGGTCTCGACGACCATGGTACGCATAGCCTTCTTCTCGAGCTTCTTGAGCGCCACGGGAATCTCGCGCTCCCAAGCGGACTGCTCCTCCTCGGTGAACTCGGCACGGATGGACTCCTTCAGAGCCTCGACCTTGCCGATACGGGAGAGCTTGTCGGCGTCGCGAAGGGCGGCTGCCATCTCGTCGTAGTGGGCGAAGATGCGCTCCTGGACCTCCTCGACGGGCTGGTCGAGCGGGTACTCCTTCTTGACGATAGCGCCGTTGACCTGCTCCCACTCGGCGACAAACTCGTCCTGAGCCTGGCAGAAGGCAGCAAGGGCCTCCTGGCCAAACTTCATGGCGGCGAGCATGTCGTCCTCGGAGATCTCCTCGGCGCCGGCCTCGACCATCGAGATGAAGTTGGCAGAGCCGCCCAGCTCCAGGTCCAGATCGGAGTTCTCGCGCTCCTCATAGGTGGGGTTAACGATAAACTCGCCGGTCTCCACGTTGCGGCCGATGCGCACGCAGGCAAGCGGGCCCTCGAAGGGCACGCCGCCGAGCGTCATGGCCAGGGAAGCACCCATGACGTTGATGACGTCAAAGGGGTTGACCTGGTCGGCGACGAGCGAGGTGGCGACGATGTGCACCTCGTTGCGGAAGCCGTCCGGGAAGCTCGGACGAATCGGGCGGTCGATCATACGGGCCGTGAGCGTGGCCTTCTCGCTGGGACGGCCCTCACGCTTGAGGTAGCCACCCGGGATGCGGCCGGCGGCGTACATCTTCTCGTTGAAGTCGACGGTCAGCGGGAAAAAGTCGTAGTTCTTGCGCTCCTTGGAGACGACCACGGTGTCGAGCATCGTGGTGTCGCCCTGCTTGACCAGGCAGGCGCCGGTGGCCTGCTTGGCAAGCTCGCCCGACTCAAAGGTGTAGGTCTTGCCGTACAGCTCAAAGGTCTTGGATACGAGTGTCATTGTTCTCCTTTACCCCACAGGCCCCTTGCCTGCAGGCTTCTCATGTGACGCGGGCCCCCTGCCCCCGCCACGCTTCAGAGCGTGATTGTTCGCGCCCTTACACAAAAAGAGCGCCCCGCTGCGCAGGACGCTCTTAGCATGTACAAATCCTACTGGATGTTGTCGCGGATGCCCAGAGCCTTGATGAGCTCACGGTACTCGACGATGTCGTTCTTCTTGATGTAGGAGAGAAGACGACGACGACGGCCGACGAGCATGAGCAGGCCACGACGGGTGTGGAAGTCCTTCTGGTGGGACTTCATGTGCTCGGTCAGCTCCTTGATGCGCTCGGTCAGGATGGCGACCTGAACCTTGGGGTTGCCGGTATCGACCGGGGTGTTACCGAACTGGGCAGTCAGCTCCGCCTTGCGCTCTTTGGAAACAGTCATTGTTTCACCTTTCGTTTTGCGTCGCCCACGGGCGACTCGATTCGCCTCGGACTGGGAAGCCGCCGGTGGAGCGAGCAACCAAGGTCGAGGTACCAACAGGTCGGTATGTTACCACAAGCAGCCCGTGCCTGCGCATCATCACCGACCCAACATGAATTCCATCGCACGGAGGCGCTGATCGGTGTGCGTCGCAGCCCACACATGCGAAAGCCCGAGCAAGAACGCCGCCGTATGCGTGTCGATCCTCTCGACCATAAGCGCATCGAAGGTCATGGACATGAGGGCGCGCAGCCACGCGACCTCACCGGTCGACACCAGCTCGGCACCCGGAACGCTCGACGCGCACGACCCGCACATGAGACCGCCCGCCTGGGGCGAAAAATACGACAGCATGGGGTCTCCGCACAGCACGCAGGCCGAAAAATCGGGTCGATAGCCAACGTGCGACAGCAGCTTAAAGACATATGCCGCCACAAGTAGATCCATATGCGCCGCGTCGAGCCCGCTGCCCACCAGGGCAAGCGCTCGCTGCGTTATGGCAAAGGTAAACGGGTCCTCGGCGTCCTCGAACGAGCACACGCGCGCGACCTCGGCGATCGCGCTTGCGGCGCATGTCATCTCGTAATCGGGAGCAGCGCCGAGCGGCGCCTCCATAAGCTCGGCCTGGGAAACCACGTCGAGCGACCGTCCATGCGCAAGCAGCAGATCAACGGTACAGAACATCTCGCAGCGCGCAGCCAGGCGTCCGCCGGGTTTGCGGGCGCCCTTTGCCACAGCACGAACCTGCCGACCCCGCTCGTCAAGCATCGTCAGGATCAGGTCCGTCTCTTTGAGCTTCGTCTTATCGAGCACGAGCACTTTCGTGCGATATGTACGAGAACCTGCCATTCGCGCCGCGTGTCCCTAATCCTCGGCGTTATAGCCAAAGCGGCGAATCTGGGCCTCGTCGTCACGCCAGCCGGCCTTGACCTTCACGTCCAGCTCCAAAAAGACCTGGGTGCCAAAGATGCGCTCAAGGTCGCGACGGGCGTCGATGCCGATATGTTTGATCATCTCGCCGCCCTTGCCGATGATGATGCCCTTTTGGCCCTCGCGCTCGACGTAAATGGTGGCGTGCACGCGCAGCACCTTCTTGGACTGCTCAAGCGCATCGCAAATCACGCCCACGGAGTGCGGGATCTCATCACGGGTGCGGCGCAAGACCTTCTCGCGCACAAACTCGGCAACGAGCGTCTCATCGGAAGCGTCGGTACCCATGTCCTCGGGGAACCAACGCGGACCCTCGGGCAAAAAGTGCGCAACGGTCTCGATGAAGGCATCAACGTTAAAGTTCTTGACCGACGACGTCACGATCTCGTCGTCATATTCCATAAGCTCGTGGGCGGCCTTAAGCTGCTCCATGACCTGTGCGGGGTCGGCTTCATCGGCCTTGGTGAGCACCAGGACCTTCTTGCAACGGGCGCATCTGACACGCTCGGCAACCCAGGCGTCTCCCCTGCCGATCGGTTTAGTGGCATCAATCAAAAACGCGACAACATCGACATCGTTCAGCTCGAACAGCGCGCTCTTGTTGAGCTCGGACCCTAGACCGTCCTTGGGCTTGTGGATACCCGGGGTATCGACAAAGACCAGCTGGTAGCCGGGGCGGTTGACGACGGCACGCATGCGACGGCGGGTCGTCTGGGCCACCGGCGAGGTGATGGCGACCTTTTTGCCATAGCAGGCGTTGAGCAGCGTTGACTTACCGGCGTTGGGGCGGCCGACCAAGGCCACGAAGCCACTGCGGAAACCGGGCTCAACGTCGCCAAAGCCCGCGAGGCTGTCGTCCTCGTCGCACAGGGCGTCGAGTTCCTTGTCGCTCATGCCCTCAAACGGGTCGAACTCCTCGACTTCCTCATAGGCCTCGGTCGCCTTAGCATCCGGGGACTCGTCGTCCAAAATTTCATCGATAGGCTGCATATTGTCGGACATGGGAATCCCTTTCTAAATAAAGCCGAGCGCGTGGGCAAATACCAGCAAGCCCACAATCGCGGCGGTGATTGAAAGTACGTATACCGAGGCGGCGGCGATGTCCTTGGCGCGTTTTGCCAGCGGATGGAGCTCCTGGGTCGCCAGATCGACAATGGCCTCCATGGCGGTATTGCACAGCTCGCCGTGAATCACCAGGCCGCAGCAGATGATAATCGTGGCCCACTCGGCAATGTCGAGCCCCACGATGCAGCCGGCAATGATGGTGCACACGCCCGCTACGAGCATAACCTTAATGTTGCGCTCGGTCTTGACGGCGGTGACGAAGCCCTCCATGGCGTAGGAGAACGACTTTAAAAAGGACGGATGGTCCTTGTTCGATCCGGGAATCATAAGCGGCTCCTAGTCGTGGGCATGATTGGTGATGGGGCCGACGTGAACGAGTTTGGGGTCCTCGCCGCGCTCGAGCGCCAGATCGCGCAGGATAGCGTCCTCGCGGGCCTCCATGACCTCGGCCTCGTCGTCCTCGATATGGTCATACCCCAGCAGGTGTAGCATGCCGTGTACGAGCATCAGGCGGCACTCGTCGGCAGGGCTATTGCCAAAGCCGGGGGCCTGACGGGCAATGACCTGCGGGGCCAAGATGATATCGCCGAGCTCGAGCGTCTCGTCGGCGGGAATATCCTCGTCAAAGGCCGAGTCGCATTCAAACGAGAGCACATCGGTGGTGCGGTCGATGCCACGCCACTCGTGGTTGAGCTCGTGCATCTCGTCCTCGTCGACATACGAAAGGGAAATCTCGACTTCACGTTCAACGCCCTCGGCGGCAAGCACAACCTCGCAGATGTGCTCCACCTCCTGCGCGTCGAGCAGCGTATCGAGCTCGGCATCGTTGCTGATCAATACACTCAACGGGACTCCTTTCGGTCGCGCGAGCGCTGCTCGCGCACGTCATCATAAGCATCATATGCCTCAACGATACGACCCACTAGGGCATGGCGCACCACGTCGGCGCGCTCCAGGTGTGCAAACGCCACATCGTCGACACGGCCCAAAATCTTCTCAACATCCGCCAAGCCACCACGACGACCCACCAGGTCGCGCTGGCTGAGGTCGCCGGTAATCACGAACTTGGAGTTGAATCCAAGGCGTGTCAGGAACATCTTCATCTGCTCGGGCGTAGTATTTTGCGCCTCGTCGAGCACCACGAAAGCATCGCTCAGCGTACGACCGCGCATATAGGCAAGCGGGGCGATCTCGATCACGCCGCGCTCCATAAGCTCATCGGTGCGCTCGCGATCCATCATGTCAAAAAGGGCGTCGTAGAGCGGACGCATGTACGGATCGATCTTTTCCTCGAGGGTGCCAGGCAAAAAGCCCAGGTTCTCCCCCGCCTCGACAACAGGACGCGTCAAGATCAAACGGCCCACCTCATGGCGCTTGAGCGCGGCAACGGCGAGCGCCATGGCCAGATAGGTCTTACCGGTACCGGCAGGACCCAAGCCAAAGGTGATGGTATGCGAGCGAATGGCATCCACATAGCGCTTTTGCCCGAGCGTCTTGGGGCGAATGACGCGACCGCGATACGAAAGCAGCACGTCATCGCGAAGCGACGTAGCCTCGTGCTCACCGTCGCGCAAGACGGCCAGGCAGCGAGAGACATCGTCGGCAGACAGGGTACGACCGGCCGCCGCCTCGCGAAAAGCATGTTCGAAAAAGCGAGCCACGAGTTCGACCTCGTCCGGGTCACCGCTCACGGCGATGCTATCGCCACGGGCGACCACATGGGTGCGAACCAAGCTCTCGAGTGCACGAAGGACGCCGTCGCCGGCGCCCAAAACGCACGAGGGATCAATTCCCTCGGGAACGGTAAGTCTAATCTTCGAGGCTTCCATGGACCTCCCTGCGCGCATGGACCAAGCCGGAATCATCGACTCCGATGATAGCAACATCGAGCAGGCACGGGGCTGTAAGTCCACAGGTATCGTCAAGACGGGCATGATGGAACGAACCGAGCGTCAGGCTGTCACCATACTCGAGCACGGCACGCTCGACAGTGCCCACGCGACGACGAGCATCGGCAATAGCGAGCTCCTGCGCCGTGTCTCGCATACGACGGCTGCGCTCGGCCATAACCTCGGGCGGCACCTGGTCGGGCATGTCGGCAGCAAGGGTACCGGGACGCTTGCTATAGCGAAACACGTGCATACGCGAGAAACCCACACGGCGGCACAGCGCCAGCGACTCCTCGAACTCCTCGTCCGTCTCACCAGGAAAACCGACGATGACGTCGCACGAAAGAGACGCCTGCGGCAGGATGGCGCGAATCATGCGCACCGTGTCCTCAAAGGCCTCGGCACTATAGGGACGACCCATGCGATGCAGCGTCGCCGTACAGCCGGACTGCACGGGCAGGTGCAAAAACGGGGCAATACGCTGCGGATAGCGCGCCATAACCTTAAGCAGGCGCTCAGAGATATCCATGGGTTCGACCGAGGAAATGCGCACATGCGCAATAGTCGTGCGCTCCATGATGGCCTCGAGCAGCTCATCGATTTCGACATGCTCGTCGGTCGCGCTCTTGCCATCGTAGGCACCCAGGTTCACACCGGTCAGCACCACCTCGGGCACGCCGGCCTCCTGGGCCTCGCGAACTTGCTCAAGCACGGACTCGACGGGCACGGAACGCTCGGGGCCGCGCGCCTTCCACACAATGCAATAGGTGCAGCGATGGTTGCAGCCATCCTGGATCTTCACGCCCAGCCGCGAACGACCGAGCGCATCGACCACGTC
>CABRZJ010000087.1:0-6857 GCA_902475425.1 uncultured Collinsella sp. | reverse complement strand
GACCTTTTAACTGGTAAAACAGTCCCTATTTCACCGCAACTCATGAAGACGCCCCTCAAGCACGGTCCCATCAGGAAAAAGGGCATATATCGACAAAGCGCAATTCAGACCCTTCCAGCTTTGTATTTGCAGCACCTCAAGATAAACGCGGCGACCCCTTAGTTATCGCAGGCCGGGCACAGGGTTACTCTCCAAATCTTTCCGCAGGACGGAGGAGCCCCCGCCGCGCGAAGCGCGCAGCGGGGGCTCCGACATGTCCGAGGACGATTTGGAGAGTAACCCTGTGTCCGGCCGACGGGATCCCTAACCACGCCATGCTTCTTATGTGCAGCAAAGCTAATGCTGCTAAAATACAAAGCGCTCATGTAGTTTAAACGCACGACGATAAGGAGCACCAGTGGGTAACCACTTCCGTACCTCCGGTGCGGGCGATGATGCCCCCAAGACGCAGGCAGGCGTCCAGGGCAGTCGTTTCGCCACTCCGGATTCAGAGGGCCAGCCTGTTGCTCAGGCCCCCGCTCAGCCGGCAGATCAGGCACAGCCGGCATCCGATCCCTTTGCCTACAATCCAACCAGCGATGTCGCGCTTTCCGGCACGGCGGGTTTTGAGCCCGTTCAGGCCGTGACCGCTCGCGTGGAGCAGCCTCAGGCTGGTGCCGCCACGCCGCAGCCTACCATGGCCGGCATTCCCGACCCCTTGGCCCCTGCGACGCCGGCTCCTCAGCCTGCGCAGTCCGGTCTCTTTGCCGCTGTTCCCGACCCCACGCAGCCTGCTGCCCCGGTGGTCGAGAGCGATCAGGCAGCCGAGGTCGCAAGCCTCGATAACGCGCTCAACAACCCCGATTTTACGTCGGTGTTTGCGCCCATCGATCCGCAGGCCAGCCGCAAGAAGATGGCCAAGCAGGCCGGTGTCGAGCCCGTCATCCTTATGGAGCATGTCACCAAGATCTATCCGGCACAGCCCAACAAGCCTGCACTCGACGACATCAACATCGAGATCTATCCGGGCGAGTTCGTCTTCCTGGTCGGTCACTCCGGCTCGGGTAAGACCACGCTGCTGTCGACGCTCAACCGCGACGTCAAGCCGACGAGCGGCCGCATCCTGGTTGCCGGTCAGGACCTCATGAAGATCAAGAACCGCAAGGTTCCGTTCCTGCGCCGCCAGATTGGCGCCGTGTTCCAGGACTTTAAGCTTCTGCCGCAAAAGACCGCCTACGAAAACGTGGCGTTTGCCCTGCAGTGCATCGGCAAGCCCAAGGGCGTCATTCGCAGCCAGGTGCCCGAGGTGCTGCGCCTGGTCGGTCTGGCCGATCAGATGGACTCGCTGCCCGACCAGCTTTCCGGTGGCGAGCAGCAGCGCGTTGCCGTCGCCCGTGCTATGGTCAACCGTCCGCCGCTGCTGATCTGCGACGAGCCCACGGGCAACCTCGACCCGGCGATCTCGCTGGGCATCATGAAGCTGCTTGAGCGTATTAACCGCACCGGCACCACCGTGATCGTCGCCACGCACGACCGCGAGATGGTCGATAGCATGCACCGTCGCGTGATCGCCCTCGAGGGCGGCCACGTCATCCGCGACCAGGAGAGGGGAGGTTACGGCAACTATGGCACCAACTAACGTGGGCTACTCCTTCAAAGAGGCAATCAGCCACTTCTTCCGTAACTGGACTACCTCGCTCGGCGCCGTCATCACGATCTTCCTTTCGCTGTTTATCATCGGCCTGTTCATCATGGGCTCTGCGATGCTGAACTCCGTGATCGGCACCGTCGAGGATCAGGTTGTCATCAACGCGTTCATTAGTGATGACGCCGATCAGGCCGATGTTCAGGCTTTTGAGGCCGAGCTTAAGACGTGGAATAACGTCAAGTCCGTGACCTATAAGGACAAGGACGACGCGCTGGCCGAGTATACGAGCAAGATGTCGGGCAACGCCGACGCCACCATGAGCGCGCTCGATGGCCAGAACCCGCTGCCGGCTTCCTTCGCTATTGAGATGGACGATCCGTCCAAGGTCGAGAGCACGGCAAAGAAGCTCAAGAAGGATGCCGATTTCCAGAAGATCGCGGATGACGGCGACGTCAACGCGAGCGTGCTGTACGGCCAGGAGGAAGTGAGCCGCCTGTTCCAGGTGACCAACTACATCCGCATCGCCGCCGTGGTGCTCGTTGGTCTTCTGACCTTTATCGCATTCATCTTCATCAACAACACGATTCGCCTGTCCATCACGGCGCGTCGTCGTGAGATTGCGATTATGCGTCTGGTCGGCGCCAGCAACGGCTTCATTCGTGGCCCGTTTATCACCGAGGGCGTGCTGCAGGCCATTTTGGGCTCGCTGCTTTCCATCGGCGTTCTGGAGCTGCTGCGCAATCTGATGATTCCGCGTCTGCAGGAGAGCATCGGCTGGATGTCGTTTGCCCTGCCGATGCGGTACTACCTGGTGACCTATGCTGCGCTGATTCTGGTCGGTGTGATTATCGGTCTCTTTGGTTCTGCCATCGCCATGCGCCGCTACCTGCGCGTGTAGGCATGCTTGGAATTCATCCCTTCCAACGGGTCGTCTCTTATGGGGCGGCCCGTTTTTTGATCCCTAGGGGACGGCAGGAAAGCGAATCATTTGGGTAGACTCTTTGGAGTTCGCAATCGATAGTTAGGAGGCGCCATGGGGCGCAATAACAAGCATAAGCGTGGAGCTCGCAATCAGCGCGGGCCGGTGCGCAGCGAACGCCGTCCGAGCCTGACCGGGCGCGTGCAGCTCCATGAGCATAGCGCCTACGTTGTAACCGAAAACGGCGACTACAAGGTCATGGGCCGCGGTAAGCGCGAGATCATGGATGGCGATACCGTTGCCGTGAGCATTAAGAACAGCCCGCACGGTGAGCGGCGCGCCGTGATCGAAAGCGTGGTTGAGCGTGCAGCCATAAGCGTGGTGGGCACGTACCAGACCGCCGGCCCGCTCGGTGTGATCGAGCCGCTCGATTCGCGCCTGAAGGCCGACTTCTTCATTCTGCCCGAGGATACCTCGGCGGATCGCCTGGGCGTCCACCCGGGCGATGCCGTCGTCGCGCGCATTTTGACCTACCCGACGCGCCTGGAATCGGGCACCGTGACGATCGAGCGCCGCATTGGCGGAGATGACGCGCCCGATTTGGGCGTTCAGTATGTGATGGCGCGTTACGGCTATACCGATAGCTATCCCGAGGCCGCGCTGGACGAGGCCGAGGGGCTTTCGCTCGATGTGTCCGCGGCGCTTAAGGACCCGCTCCGCCGCGATCTGCGCGACCGCTTTGTCATCACGATCGACCCGGTCGACGCGCGTGACTTTGACGATGCCATTTCGCTGGAGCGCACGCCCGAGGGTGGCTACAAGCTGGGTGTGCATATCGCCGACGTTTCACACTATGTGGCTTGGGACGGGCATATCGATCTTGAGGCTCGCCATCGTACGACATCGGTGTATCTGGCCGATCGCGTGCTTCCCATGCTGCCCGAACGCCTGTCCTGTGACCTGTGTTCGCTTCGCCCTGACGAGGACCGTCTTGCGTTTACCGTTGACATTGAGCTCGATGCGCAGGGTCGCGTGCGGCATTACGATCCGTACCCCAGCGTGATTCGCTCGCGTGTGCGTATGGACTATGACGGCGCCGAGGCGCTGCTGGTGCGTGCCGGCGCGGTGGAGTATGGGGTGCTGGAGGGTGCGGCCGAGGATGTTGCGGCTGCTGAGGCCTCGCGCGAGGAGGCGCTTGAGCGCGGTCTTGCGTGCGAGAAGGCCGCCCGCGGCTGCAACGTCGACCTCGGCAATTTCCTTGTCGCCGCCAACGAACTCGCCGAACTTCGCCGTCGTATTCGTCGCGTCCGCGGCTCAGTCGATTTTGACACGGCCGAGATTCGCGCTCTATTGGACGAGGACGGAGTACCCGTGCAGATTGTGGCGCGCGAGCGTTCGTGTGCCACGTCGCTTATCGAGGAAGCCATGCTGCTCGCCAACGAGTGCGTTGCAGAGTGGCTGGCAGACCGTGATATCGAGGCCTGCTATCGCGTGCATGAAGATCCGAGCCCCGATAGCCTGCACGGTGCCGCCGTTGCGCTGGCGCAGCTAGGCATCATCGACGATCGCCGTGCTGCCGGTATTGCCCTGGGGAGTCCCGATGAGCTGCAGGCTGCAGTTGATGCTGCCGCCGGTACGGCAAACGCACCGCTCGTCAACACGCTGCTTCTGCGCAGCATGCAGCGTGCGCTGTACAAGCCGCGCAACGAGGGCCACTTTGCGCTCGCTGCGCCGTGCTACTGTCACTTTACGAGTCCCATCCGTCGCTACCCCGATCTGGTGGTGCACCGCGTGCTCAAACTGCAGTTGGCCTATGAGCAGCTCGGCGGCAAGGACGCCTTGGTCCGTACGCCGCGGCTGATCGGCAAGGGGCGCGAGTCGCTGCCGCGCATTCTGCCGCAGATTTGCCGTGCGTGCAGCGATGCGGAGCGTGCGGCCGATGCCGCCAGCCATGCGACGCAAAAGATCAAGATTGCCCAGTACTATGAGGATCGCCTGGGCGAGCGCTATGCCGGAACGGTCTCATGGGTCAGCAGCATGGGCCTCTTTGTGCGCTTGGACCTGACGCAGGTCGAAGGCTTGGTTTCGATCAAGAGTCTGGGCAACGAGTGGTTCGAGTTCGACGAGGATGCGCTTACGCTGACGGGCGCCGACACGGGGACTCGCTATGAACTGGGCCAGCGCGTGATTATCGAGGTCTCGCGCGTCAATACCACGCGTGGGCACTTGGACTTTAAGCTTATCCATTAGCCAAATCCCGACTCATGGTGTGGGGGCGGAGGGCGGCCTTTCAGGACCGCCCTTCGCATTTGAATCGTGGCTATCTTGCCGTCTGCTCGGCCGCCCGCTTACCTGCTATTCGAGAGGTAAAACCTACCAAAATAAACCTGTCCCTTTTTGGCAGGTTTACAAGAAAGCGGGGATGAGATGGCGACGGTGTATGGTTATGCGCGGGTGAGTTCGCGCGATCAGAATCTTAATCGGCAGCTGGATGCGCTGGGCGCCTATGGCGTGGGCTCGGCGAATATTTATGCCGACCATGCGAGCGGCAAGGACTTCGATCGCCCGCGGTATCGCGAGCTGCTGCACATCCTGGGAGACGGGGACGTGCTGGTGGTGCTTTCTATCGACCGACTTGGCCGTAATTACTCCGAGATTCTTGAGGAATGGCGACGCATTACCAAGGTGCTCGGGGTTGCCATTGTGGTGTTGGATATGCCATTGCTTGACACGCGCGCCAGGGCCAGCGGCGCGCCGGATGTGACCAATACCCTGATTGCCGATATTGTGCTACAACTGCTGAGCTACGTGGCGCAGGTGGAGCGCGAGAATATCCATCGGCGCCAGGCGGAGGGGATTGCAGCGGCGCGGGCGCGAGGGGTCCGTTTCGGTCGACCTCGCAAGCCGTGCCCTCCTCAGTTTGAGCTGGTACGCGATAGCTATGAGGCAGGCGATATTACCCGCAGCCAGGCAGCAAAGTGCCTGGGCGTGTGCGTGGGGACGTTCGATCGCTGGATGCGCGAGGCGGGGTAGGGTTTTGCGTCGCTTTGTCGCTTCCTGTTGCGATTCAAATTTTGATACGGTGACGATGCCATTTGGGGCTACACTCGCTGATATTCAAAAAAGGAGGTTGACCCTTGGCGCGCGTAAAACAAATAATCGGATGGACCGCGATCGTTCTGTTCGCTGCAACGCTGGCGGGCATCTGGGTGCTGACGGAGCAAAATGCGGTGGAGACGTCGTTGCTGAGCGAGTCCACCGCGCGTGTGGTGGAGGGTCAAGCTACGGGCGTACAGGCTGCCGATGTCGCGGGTGAAGCTCAGACCGAGAATGGGATGACCGGGGGCACCGATTCGGCTGCTTCGAATGTCCGGTCTGGCCGACTTGCTTCCATTCGCATGTGGGTGGGCACGAACGTCCGTCGCGTTGCCCATACCGTAGAGTTTTTCTTCGTCGGATTGTTCGCCTCGGTGGTCGTGGTTTGCTTTTCCAGGCGTCCGTGGAGCGTATGCTCCCGTTGCGTGCCCGTGTTGCTCTTTTGCGCCGTCTGCTCCGTTGGCGATCAGGTACATAAGATCTTTGTTCCCGGCAGGCATTTCGACGTTATCGATTTAGGATTCGATGCTGCGGGCTATGTTACCGCGATGCTGTTGGTATTGCTGGCAGCGGTGTTGGTGCGCCATGCGACTCGGCCGATCGGCGCCCATGCGAGGCGCTAGCCGGTAACAAACCCGTTTCTGATAATGCGACCTTGTTGAATTATTTTGTGTCGCGCGTATTTCCGAGCGGTCGGATTTGAGGGGCGAGCGGTAGAACGCTCGCCCTTTGTGCGCCACGATGCGGCACAATGTACCGCAAAAGCTGTTTGTATCCGGTACGAATCGTTCGTTGGTCTTTAATTCTACTCAACGGAGGTGTTTGAGATGGCAAACGGATTGCTTTTGCGGCTTCGCGAGCGTGAGCTCAGCGCGAGCCCGGCGGAACGCAATGTCATCGCATATGTAAGCGCTCATCCGCACGAGGTGGTCGGGCTGCCCGTCCGCGGTCTTGCCGATGTCACGTTCTCCTCGCCCTCGAGCATTTTGCGCTTTTGCAAGCGTTTGGGTTTTGCGGGCTACAAGGAGTTCCAGCGCGAACTGATTGCCGAGCTGGCGCTCTTAGGTGACAAGAAAGACGTAGCTCTCGAGGACATCTCCATGGATGACAGCGTCGAACGTATCGTGGGGAAGGTGATGAAAAGCAACGTGCGTACGATCGAGGCGACGGCGCGAACGCTCGATTACACCGTCTTGGAGCGGTGCGCGGCCCGCC
>CABRZJ010000086.1:0-6878 GCA_902475425.1 uncultured Collinsella sp. | reverse complement strand
TGACGCCGTTCATGAGGTGCTTGTAGATGACGTGACCGATGGACTCCTTCTCCTCGACCTCGTCCTCGACATCGGCGGCAGCGGCAACCGTGTCGTCGCCCTTGGCGGCGAGCGCGCGGTCGATCAGCTTACCAGCAGTCTCGACAGACAAGGCCTTGGAAACACCAACGGAAACCATGGGCTTACCGGCGAAACGCTCAGCCTGGACATCCTTATCGGCTGCGACGACGACGGCCTTGGCACCGGCGATCTCGCTCTTGGTGAGCTCGTTCTCGACACCGACCTGGCCATGAGTCTCGACCTTAATGGTCAGACCGCGCTCGGCAGCTGCCTTCTCCAGCGCCTCCTTCGCCATGAAGGTGTGCGCAATGCCGGTCGGGCAACCGGTCGCGGCGATGATGTCAAACTTAGCCATGTGTCCCTCCTTCTTGAGTACAGCGCCCGCGGGCGCTCCCCTACACGCGCTTCGATGCGCGTTTTTCCACAACTGAAAGATACCAACCTACCGTCCGCGTGAGAAGAGACAAGGCGCAATTCTCCGGTGAAAGGTTCTTTCATAACCGTAAACGGCAAGTGAAAGTTTACCATCAACACTTGAAACGGCAAGGTGTATCTTGTAATTGAAAATGCCCGTATACTATGGCATTGCAAATCAAGTTAGATTTTCATGCCAACCAGGAGCCATCCATGACCGATAGTAGCAAAAGCGCACTTTCCCTCATTAGTACCCACCAGGGATACAGCGAGTCCGAGCAGCGCATTGTCGACTATATATTGGAGCACCAGTCCGAGGCGCCACGCCTCACGGCGGCTCAGCTCTCGCGCGCTGCCGCCACGTCCGAGGCGACCGTTTCGCGTTTCTGCCGCAAGCTGGGCTTTGGCAGCTTCCGCAGCTTTCAGTTTTCGTTGGCGCGCGACTTAGAGAGTCAGCGCAACGAGGGCCTGACCGACGAGGTCTCGCTCGACAACATGGAGCAGAGCCTTA
Organism: uncultured Collinsella sp.; assembly: GCA_902475425.1. Classification (GTDB taxonomy): domain Bacteria; phylum Actinomycetota; class Coriobacteriia; order Coriobacteriales; family Coriobacteriaceae; genus Collinsella. The sequence goes on along the minus strand of CABRZJ010000086.1, from coordinate 5,893 downwards.
AAAATATCCTCGCCGCCAAGGTGAGTGAGCTTAATGCGACCATCGACGGCATTGATCACGACACGTTGGCCGCAGTTGTACACACGCTTAAGAATGCCGGCGTTATTGAGTTTGCGGCCGTAGGCAACACCAACGCCGTCGCGCTCGACGCGACGTTCAAGTTCTCGCAGCTGGGCCTTCGTTGCATGGCAAGCACCATCAGCGAGACCTCGATTGGTTTTGCGCTCACGCTGCGCCCCGGTGACGTTATCGTGCTGATCTCAAACTCCGGCAAGTCGCGCCGTCTGAATCGCATGGCAAAAGCGGCTCGCGACTGCGGCGCAACCGTAGTCGTCATCAGCAGCGACAGCAAATCCCCGCTCGCGCGCCTGGCAGACTACACCTTTAATACCGTCAACCACGAAGCACTACTGACAACGGGCGACTTCGCGTTCTCCAAGATGAGCGCCACGATGATCATCGAGGTCATCTACAACTTCCTGCTGCCCGAAATCGAAGACGCCCGCGAGCATATCAGCTACTACGAAGAGCTCATCCAGCCGGATAAGGTTGTGGAGTAAAATGCGTAGTGGGACAAAAATTTCAGTCTATTTTGTCCCACCAACACCGCTGATACGACCTAACCTCGAGCTTCTTCGAGCATCTGCTTTGCGTGCGCCAGGCTAGCCTCGGACTGATCGCCGCTCAACATGCGGGCGATCTCGGCGGTACGCGCTTCGCCGGTTACCTCGTCCAAATGCGTCTGGGGAACATCGCCTGGTTCCTTGCTGACAACATAATGCTTGTCGGCCATGACGGCGACCTGCGCCAAGTGGGTTACGACAATCACCTGATGCGTAGAGGCGAGATCTGCCAGCACGCCCGCGAGTGCACGCGCCGTGGAGCCACCGACACCGGCATCGACCTCGTCAAACACCAGCGTATCGACACCGTCCGCGTTACCGAGGACAACCTTGCTTGCAAGCATGACGCGGCTGAGCTCGCCGCCCGACGCAATGCGGCGCAGGGGACGTGGCGTCAAGCCGGCACCGCTGCGGTATAGCAGCTCGTAGCTCGAAGGACCAACGGGCGTCCACTCAGCACGGGGAAGATCGCGCGACTCCCAGACGAGCTCGGCACTACCCATCTCCAAGCGCGCCATCTGGCGGCCAACCTCGTGGCAGAAGCGCGGGGCCGCCGTATTGCGTGCGCGCTTAAGTGCCTTGGCAGCGGCAAACAACTCGCGCTCGGCGCTCCCGAGTGCCTCACGCGCCTTTTTGATCTGCTCATCGCCATCATCGACCAGGGACAGCAGCTCTTGCGAGCGATCGCGCATGGCAAAAACATCGTCCATGGTGGGACCCCACTGACGCAACAGGCCCTTGAGGTCGGAATATCGCTCACGCATGCGTGCGAGCTCGCGCGGGTCGAAGGCGACGCCATCGCGATAGGTACGAAGCTCGTTCGCGCAATCCTCAAGGGAGATACAGGCATCCGAAAGCGCATCGGCAATGTCGCCCAGTTTGCGATCGACGGTAGCCATTCGGGAAAGTTCTGCCACGGCGCTGTTCACGGCGTCGAGCGCTCCCCCTTCGGAGGCAAGCGATGCATGGGCATCGTTAGCTGTGGCAACCAGTACCTCGGCATGTTCGGAGCGCGGCAGCAGTTCCTCGAGTTCCTCATACTCGCCCGGTTTGGGGTCGACCTCGCCGATGCGCTCGAGCGCAAAGCGCGCTTCCTCGACGCGACTCCCCCGCGCACGTGAGGCCTCCTCGACGCGACGGACCTCCTTGGCAGCCGCGCGCGAGGCTTTAAAGCAAGCACGGTAGTGCTCGAGCGCCTCGAGCGCAGAGCGTCCCGCCCAGGCATCGACCATCGCAACGTGATGCGCCGGATCGAGCAAGCGCTGGTGCTCGTGCTGGCCGCACAGATCCATCATCACGCCGACGCGCTCCGAAAGCTCGCGCACACTGGCAATGCGACCGTCAATCTTCACGCGGCTGCGGCCCTCGGCAGAAAGGCTGCGGCCCTCGGCAGAAAGGCTGCGCTGTACGGTGAACCCCTCCGTGTCGTGAGGCCCGTCGAAGAGTCGCGCCTCGACGCTCGCCAGTGCCTCGCCCTCGCGCACCGTCGACGAATCCGCACGCTCGCCCAAAATTAGCTTGAGGGCCGAGAGCAGCGCGGTCTTGCCGGCGCCAGTCTCGCCAGTCAGGACAGTCAGGCCGGCACTCGGCACCAGCGTCGCCTCGCGAATGAGTGCAATGTTATAAACCTGCAGCTCATCGATCATGACGGACTCCGTAGAATACGCGGCTCACCGAGTTATAGAAGCTCTCGGGGCCGTAATCCAGCAGCAACACATCTCCGGGCCCGCGGCGCACCGCCACGCTCTCAACGGTGCCATCGCAGGTAATAAACTGTCCATCGATAGCGATCGCCGGAACGCTCGGGCGATCATCGGACATAAAGATTTCGACGACATCACTCGGCGAGGTCAAAAAGGCACGAGCCTGAATGGTGTGCGGCGCAATGGGTACGCAGACCATGCCCGTATAGTCGGGGCTCACGATGGGGCCACCGGCACTGAGCGCGTAACCCGTAGAACCAGTCGCCGTGGACACGACCACGCCGTCGCCACGCAGACGGTCGATATGATGGCCGGACACCGTGATGTCGAACTCGACCATATCGGACAGCGGACCGCGGGTAAGCGCCATGTCGTTGAGGGCGAAGGTGCGCACGACATCCTTCGTACCGTCTTCGCGCACGGACACGATATCCGCGGCGATGGTGGCGCGACGGCTCACGTGCAGCTCACCGGACAGGGCGTCGCTCACGACCTGCAGGATGTCGCGCTCCTCGGGGCTCGCAGCAGTTAGAAAGCCCAGGTGACCATAGGAAAGACCGAGGATAGGAATCTCACGATGGTTGAGGATGCGGGCAGCGCGCAGCAACGTACCGTCGCCGCCGAGCGTAATGACCAGATCGGAGCCGTCAATATCAGGCGTGCTCTGAATCTTGGATCGCTGGTCGGCAGCCCATGCGACCTCATAGCCCTGGCGAGTCAGCCAAAGCTCGAGCATCAGGCCGCTCTCGACCGCCTCTTGCTTGTAGTAATTGGGAACCAGAAAGACCTTCATAGCGTTGCAGCTTTCTCGCTCATAACCGATACCTGGGATTGCAGCTCGTCTTGCGAGCGATCGCCGGGGTCAAATCTCGTGCCGTACAGGAAAAACTCAACGTTGCCCTTGGCACCATGAATGGGCGACACGCACACATCGACCGGGAACAGGCCCTTGGCAGCAAAGAGTTCAACCGCCGCCACGAGTGTATCGCGGCGCACGGCGGGATCGGTCACAATGCCGCCCTCGCCCACCAGCGCCGCCGGAGCCTCAAACTGCGGCTTTACGAGCGTGCAGAATGCACCCGTAGGCGCCAGGCACGCCAGTACCGCATCGATAATGTTCGCGATGCTGGTAAACGAGACATCACACACAGCCAGGTCGATAGTGCCGGCATAGCCAAGCTCAGGCAGCTGCGTCACGTTTGTGCGCTCATGCAGCGTCACGCGATCGTCCTGGCGCAACGACCAATCGAACTGGGCGCGACCCACGTCCACCGAGACAACGGTCGCAGCTCCGCGCTTGAGCAGACAATCGGTAAAGCCGCCGGTAGAGCAGCCCACATCCAGACAGGCAAGGCCCGTCGGATTGATGCCAAACGCATCAAGCGCGCCTTCGAGCTTAAGACCGCCGCGGCCAACATAGGGAATGCGCCCCTTCACATGCAGCGGCAGCCCCGGGATCACCTTAAGGCCCGGCGAAGTCAAGCGCTCACCGCCACTCGAGACCAAGCCGGCCATAAGAGTGCGAAGGGCATCCGCGCGATCGGCGCAGATGCCCTGTGAAATCAGTTCGTCATCAAGACGCACGCGTTTCATGAATGCCATCAACCATTCGTATCCGGAGATGCGGCCTAGCTATCCTGGGATTCGTTTGCCGCATCCTCATCGTATTCCTGCTCGAGCTTGTCGGCCTCACGCGGCGTCAACTCAAACTTGTCGACCATATCGACCGCGCGGGAGCCCAGCTCAATCGCTTCGTCAAACAAATCGAGCGAACGCTCCAAGGAGGTATCCTTGGAGCGAACGGTAGCGATGATCTGATCCAGACGGTCCGAAATCTCATCAAAGTTACGGACAGAACCCTCTGGCATGGCTACTCCTCGACGGAGTCGGCCTCGACGGCCTCAGCAGCGTCCGCATCCTCGGCCAACACACCAGCCTCAGCCTGGGCAACCGCAACCTTAGCGGCAGCCTCGGCAGCCTGTGCCTCCTCGCGAGCGCGATCCTCGGCCAGCAGCTCCTGGTATAGGTCCTCGCCCGGCAGCTCCTCGCTGCGAGCGATCTTGCCCAGCACGCCGTTGACGAACGACGCGGACTGGTCGGTGCCATAGGCCTTGGCAAGCTCGACGGCCTCGTTGATCACGATGGCGTCCGAGACCTCCTCGTCGGTGAGGAAACGCATCTCGTAAACGGCGATACGCAGCAGATTGCGGTCGGCACCGGGCATGCGCATAAGATCCCAGTTCTTGGCAACGGAGCGCAGAGCACAGTCGATGCGGTCGATATGCTCGTAGGCACCGCGGCACAGCTCCAGCGCATAGGGGTCGAGGGGACCCTTCGAGATCAGGAAATCACCCTCGAGGACGCGCTCGAGCGGGCTGTCCGTGGCCTCGGCCTGGAACAGCAGCTGCAGCGCCTGACTGCGGGCAAGCGTACGCCCGCGATAAACCTTAAGGCTCAAAGGTTACTCCTTGGGGAAAACGAGGCCGTCGATGCAAACGTCAACACGCTCAACCTCAACGCCAACCTGGGCATCGATGGCAGCGACCACGGCAGCGCGAACGGCCTCGGCGAGTTTCTTGAACGGATAGCCAAAGAACGCCACGACACGCACGGTGAGTGCGAGCTTGTCGCCAACGACCTCGGCCTCGACAGCCGGCTCGGAAGCCGGGGCCTTGGACGAGAGCATCATGGAGACAAGATTAGTGGCAAGGTCCTTGACGCCAACGGAGGCGATGCCCTCGACATCGGACACGGCGCGCGAGACGATGGCGGTCAGAACATCGGGCGAAATGCCGATGCCGTCAATCTTGATTTCCTGGGGCATGAGTCCTCCTAGAAGAGTTGGTTGCTAGACGCGGGAGACGAACTTGCCGTCGCGGGTGTCAACCTTGATGACCTCGCCCTCGTTGAGGTACATGGGGACCTGGATGACAGCGCCGGTGTCGATCGTGGCCGGCTTGGTGGAACCCTGGACGGTATCGCCCTTAAAGCCCGGGTCGGTCTGGACGATGGTGGTCTCGATGAACATCGGCGGGGTCACGCCCATGAGCTCATCGTCGGCGAAGAGCAGCTGGCAGATGTCATTCTCGCGCAGCCACTTGGAGTTCTCGCCCACCATGTCCTCGGGAACGGGAACCTGCTCATAGGACTCATTGTCCATGAAGATGTAGTCGGTACCATCGTTGTAGAGGTACTGGAACTCACGGGTGGTGAGCATGACGCTCTCGAACTTGGTGCCGGCGTTGCAGGTGTTCTCGACGACGCGGCCGCTCTTGATGTCGCGGGTCTTGTAGCGCACAAACGCGCCGCCCTTGCCCGGCTTGACATGCTGGAACTCGACGATGGTGTAGACCTTGTCCTTGATACGGAGACCGAGGCCGTTCTTGAAGTCGGCGGTAGAAATGGTAGGCATAGCGACCTTTCTTGTTATGGGCAGAACGCACAAGCGTCCAAATTACATACGACAGAAATTATACACTTGCAGACGGCGCCTGCGGCGAGCGCATAAAAAGAGAACGCGGGGCGTCCGAATCAATCCGGACGCCCCGCCCCAAACTATCTACTGAA
>CABRZJ010000085.1:0-6915 GCA_902475425.1 uncultured Collinsella sp. | reverse complement strand
CCATGGTCACCAAGACGGTTCTCGACGACCCCACGCTGGAGTCCGACGTGAAGCTTCGCGTGCTCCACGAGCTTACCGAGATGATCGTCCGTACCATCGAGGGCCAAGCACTCGACCTGGGCTGGGTCCGCGACGGACGTTTTGACATCTCGGTCGACGACTATCTGGACATGGCCACGCACAAGACCGCGTATTACAGCGGAGCCACGCCACTTGCTGCCGGAGCCATTATCGGTGGCGGCAGCGAAGAGCAGGTCGAGGCGCTACGCGCCTTTGGCCTGCACACCGGCCTTGCCTTTCAAATTCAGGACGACCTGCTCAACTTGATCGGCACCAAAGAGGCCGCCAACAAGGACTTCCGCACCGACATCACCGAGGGCAAGCGCACGCTCGTCGCCGTGCATGCCCTGTCCAATGAGCGCTATCATGACGAGGTCGAGGCCATTCTCTCCTCGGGCACCGAGGACCCCGCACAGCTCGCGCGTGCCGTGGAGATCTTCCAGCAGACCGGCTCCATCGAATATGCTCACGCCTACGCGCTGGACCTGACCGCAAAAGCCAAGGCCGCCATCGAGGACGTTGAGCTTGACCTGCACGCACGCGAGCTGTTCCTCTCCATGGCAGATTTCTTTGTGGAGCGCCTCAACTAGCGGGGGTCATAAAACCTGTGGGCAGCGCGTTTGGGTACAAGTTGCTACACTGTTGAGTGCATGTTTATGCATTGTCTCGCGTTGTCTATCCGACACGCGCTCAAAATAGTACGAATGGTACGCCGAAAGGGGTTCGTTCATGGAACCTATTATCACGGGCATGCAGGGAGCAGCCGTCGAGGATGTTCAGTCCCGTCTTCTGCAGCTCGGTTACACCATCGATGCCGACGAGGTCTCCGACAAGCGCTTTGGGACCACCACCGAGCAGGCCGTTGGCACGTTTAGGCTCGATAGCGGCCTTGCGGCCGGTTACGCCGTCGATATCCCCTGTTGGAGCGCCCTTGTAGACGCTTCGTACAAGTTGGGCGACCGCACGCTCTATCTTCGCATGCCCAATTTTCACGGCGCCGACGTAAAGGCCTTGCAGCGCGCTCTCAACGTTTTGGGCTTTGCTTGTGGCGAAGACGACGGCTACTTTGGTCCGCATACCGAGGCCGCCCTGCAGCAGTTCCAGGAAAATGTCGGCCTGTTTGCCGACGGCATGGCCTTCCAGGACACCTACGCCTACATCAACCGCCTGCACCATGTGTGGGAGGGCAAGCCCTCGGTCACCGAAGCCGAGTCTCGCATCGGTTTTGCTCGCGCCGCCAACGTGCTCGAGCGCTTCCAGATTGCCGTTATCGGCGAGGACCCCATTGCACGTAGCGTAGCGTCGCGCATGTGGAACATCGCCACGGCGACGACCGACAACAGCGGCATGATGCTTTGCGATTCCGAGGTTCCGACCGACGTGGATCTGGTGCTCGAAATTGCAAGCGATGAGCTGCCCGCAGATGCAGCGCCGCGCGCCACAATCGCCCTTGCCGAATGTCACAACCTGGCGCAGCGCATCCGCACTGCCAACGTCGCCGCGCAACAAAAGCCTGCGCGCATCCGCATTGAGCTCACGGGCATGACGCGCTACAACGGAACCTTCACGGCCAGCGACGCGCAGACACTCGCCGTACGCCTGCTCGATGGCGTTTGCGATGCCCTCGCAGATTAGGTAAACTAAACGAGTTGCTTTTGGGCAACACCACACATTGGGACGTAGTTCAACGGTAGAACTCCGGTTTTTGGTGCCGGCTGTTGGGGGTTCGAATCCCTCCGTCCCAGCCAAAGAAACCAGCCTCTCGAACGCATAGCCGATCGGGAGGCTTTTCTTGTGAGCAAGCGGAGGGATTCGAACCCGCAAGGGTGCGGAGCTGAGGAAACGCGAAGCGTTTTCCAGCGCAGCACGCAAGGAGCGAAGCGACGCAGCGGAGCGCGGCCGCCGAAAAGGCGGACGCGGAATCCCTCCGTCCCATATCAACCAAGAGCGCCTTACATCTAGAATTATCAGCCCAGTTCCGAAAAGCGAGCCGTATGCAACAACCAAGTAACCACAGGCCCCGGGAGAGCGGGGACACCGGCTTAGGTTTATCGCGAGTTCCGCACGAACAGGAGGCCACTTAATGTGGCCTCCGTCGTGAGCAGGACTGTAGAGCAGGAAACCTAAGCCGGTGTCCCCGCTCTCCCGGGGCCGGCGGAACTAATTATTCAGCATGCGGTCGAAGCTTCCCGAGTCGCCATCCCGATAGTCGGCGGTCATCAGAATCTCCTGCGGAATGCGTCCGCCCTCACGCAGCACGTTGCGGAACTGTACGCGCGTGACCATGGGCAGATCCTTGATCGTCGCCGCCAGGTTCTGCGGTACACCCTGGTTGGCAGCCGCGGGCTCGCACTCGCCGCCGGCCTTCACGCGACGCTTGTGCTCGGCGAGCATGGCGCGATACATACCGGCATGCAGGCGAATCTCAACCACATTGGCGTTACGGGTCTGCTCGACAATGCGCGCACCCTCTCGGTCGATGTCGCCCACGTAGTAGACATAGTTAAAGCGATAGCCGATCTCGGCCAGATAATCATCCAGTGCGTGTGAAACGCTCGCCTTGCAGCCGCCGCCAAAGATCACGCCACCCACCTTGGTGCCAAAAAGCTTGGCGTGCTTGCGGCCGCGCAGGAGCTTGACGATCTCGTCATAGGTGTCCAGGTTCTCGACCATAATGAACGGCTTGTCGGCGCCCAGCGTAAAGAAGCCCGTAAAGTGCACAGGACGGTTGGGAGCAACCTTGATTGCCTGCATGCTAATGCCCTTTTCGGTCATACGCCGAATCAGACGCTCGCCATGCTTGCCGTCAAAGGCCTTCTCATCGTTAAAAATCTGGTAGGCGCGCTGGCGACGCGAAGCGACCGGCGTGTCGGCGCCGCGATTCTGCTCTATCCAAGCCTGGATGATCGCAATCTCCTCGGCAATCTTGCGGTTGGACATCTCGTTGTGCTGAGTGCGCTGCGGAGCCTTTTTGCCGTCCTTGCCCTCGACCTTAATGATCTGGGTCTGCTGTTCCTTAATTTTGGAGAGCGCCGTGGGCGTGGGGACGACCTTGAGCAGCTGCCTGCCCAGAACGCGTGCCAGGGCAAACGCCGAAACCTCGCCATGGGTAGTCGACTCAGTCTGCTGGGCAGCCGTATCTGCTGCAGCAGAATCGGGCTTCTTCTGAGACTTGCGCTTAGAATCGCCTTGGACACTGCGCTCACGTTTCGAAGTAGACGTCTGCTTCTGCGAACGTTCGGGCTTGCCCTCCTTCGCCGGCTGACGCTTGGGCTGCTCCATTGGAGCATCCACCTTCGCATCTTCGTCGCGCGGCGCTACATTCTCGGCGGCATCCTGAGCGTTAGAGCCGCGACCGCCACGATGACGGCGGCGGCGAGGCTTGCTCGAAGTACCCTCCCCCGTCTGTTCAACCGCAGGCTGCTGGCCCTGAGTCTCCGTATCGGACGCAGTCTGCTCATCAACAGGCTTCTGTTCACGGACTTCCGGCTCGGCAGGCTTCACGGCCTTCTCGGCCCGCATCTCCGGAACCTGATTAACCTTCTCCTGACGCTTTACGGGGTACGTGCGACCTGCAAAGCCGCGACCGGGACGGCACGAGCCTGAGGCCTTCTTGGCCGGCTTCTCGGAATCGTCTGCAACCTCGGCAGCCTCTTCGGCCTCGCGCACAACATCCTGCTGCTCGGCCTTAAAATGCGCACCGCGACAACGCTTGGGTTCCTGAGGCTCAGCGGACTTTTCCTCTTTCACAGGCTCCTGCGGCTCGGCGACAGGCTCGTTCTCGACAACATCGGTAACGGCCCCATCCTTTTGAGCCACAGCGCGACGGAATCGCTCCTGCTGAGCGCGGCGCTGCGCATCGCGCTTGCCGCCCCCGCCAAAGCCGCCTCGGCCCGCCTTGGCGGTAAAGGCACGCACGACATGCTCATCGAGCAGCTCGTCAGTATCGATATGCTCACGCGGGGCGACTTCTTCCGCAGCAGGCGCCTCAACGGAATCCTCGACAGGCTGCTCCTGGGCATCATGAATCTCGGCATTGATGGTATAGAACGCCGGGCGGCCGTTAATGCCGCTGCCCTCGATCTTGGTCACGATCTTTGCCGCGATAAGCTCATCGCGCATCGCCTTGGTATCGCACTCCTTATCCACGGAGCGAAAAATCTGTGCCAGCGCGCTCGACTTGATCTTGAGTGCCTTGCGGCAGAGCAGGTCGTAGGCAACCAGCTTGGCCCGCTCGGCAGAAAGCGACGTTTGTCCGCTCAGACGCTCAGCCAGAGCATCGACATTTTGTTGGTTATCGGAATATACCGTCTTGGCCACGGGGCCCCTTTCATATGCACACATATACGTCTATATGGTACAACGCACGAGCCCATCCACGCAAAACATCTGCGAGGACACCCATGCATCACCCGTTCTCGCAAGAAAAAAGACCGGGTCCGCATCGTTGCGGACCCGGTCTTTCCGAGTCATATGGATGGAACGGTTAGTCCATCAAGCTGACTAGGCCTTGGCGGCCTCGGCGTCGGCAGGAGCCTCGGCGGCAGCGGCGCGGCCATACTCGGCCTTGCCCATCTCGGACCACTCGGGCTCCTCGTCGGGCATGGAACCGGCCTCCTTGCCGAAGAACTCCTTGAGGCAGTTGACGGCAACGATGAGGCCCAGGACCATCAGCAGGACGGCAAAGACGAGCTGCAGGCCCTTGGTGGCGGCGACGGAGACGGCGGCCGTGGTGGCGGTAGCCGGGATGGTACCGAAGAAACCGTAGGCCTGGACGGCGGTCATGCAGCCCATGGCGCTCTGGACCAGCGAGGTGAAGGTGCAGCAGAGCAGGAAGACGACGGGCACGTAGAGCATCCAACCCTTGCGGCCGGTGCACTTGCAGAACACGGCGAGGGTGATCATGGTCATGCCGCCGAGCAGCTGGTTGGAAGCACCAAAGAGCGGCCAGATGTTGGCATAGCCACCAAAAGCGAGGGCGAGACCGGGAAGCAGGGTGACGACCGTGGCGAACCAGGGGTTGCCGAGGACCTTCATGTAGCCGGCCTTGGACTCGATGGCCAGGGCGTCGTTGGTCTGGGCAAAGAACTCGGAGAACGAGGTGCGGGCGATGCGGGCGACGGCGTCGAGCGAGGTCAGGGCCAGAGCGGAAACATTCATGGTCATGAAGACGGTAGCGAGCGTGCCGTCAACACCGAAGGCCTGCATACCGCGGGAGATGCCAGCGGCGAAGATCTGGAACGGGGTGGAAGCGACACCGGCGTTGAGGGCGCCGGTACCGGCGGTGTTCATATCGGAGAACATGATGCCGGCAACGATGATGGCAAGGATGCCGACGAAGGACTCGACGATCATTGCGCCGTAACCGACCTTGACGGCGTCCTGCTCCTTCTCGACCTGCTTGGAAGAGGTGCCGGAAGAAACGAGGCTGTGGAAACCGGAGAGAGCACCGCAAGCGACGGAGACGAACAGGACCGGGAACATCATGCCGGAGGCAGTGGAGAAGCCGGTGAAGACCGGAGCGGTGATAGTGGCCTGACCGTTGACGCCCAGGACGACGATGCCGAGGACAGCGCAGACGATCATGACGATCATCATGATGGAAGTGAGGTAGTCACGCGGGGTCTTGAGCATCTGGATGGGCATAGCGCCAGCGAAGACCAGGTAGACCATGACGACGGCGAACCACTGGAACTTATCCAGGTAGACCGGGAACTGCATTCCGACGGCGAACATGAGAACCATGAGGACAACGCCGGTGACGAACTCGGCAGCGCCGGTGAGGTTGAACTTCTTCTGGGCCCAACCAAAGGCGATAGCGACGAAGGTGAACAGGATGGAAATGGTACCAGCGCAGCCGGCGGCATAGGACTTGGTGAAGTCGATGGCACCGGTAGCAGCACCAGAAGCGTCAACGGCCGGGGTGAACATGAACGTCTTGCAGACCATGTCGGTGAAGGCGGCGATGACGATGATGCAGAACAGCCAGCAGAACAGCAGGAACAGGCGACGGCCGGTCTTGCCGATGTACTTCTCGATGAGCTGAGCGAGCGACTTGCCGTTGTTCTTCATCGAAGCGTACAGGGCGCCGAAGTCGTGGACGGCGCCAAAGAAGATGCCGCCGACGAGGACCCAGAGCACGACGGGCAGCCAGCCAAAGGCCATGGCGACGATCGTACCCGTGACAGGACCAGCACCGCAGATCGAGCTGAACTGGTGCGAGAAAGCGGTGAAGGCGGAGACGGGCGAGAAGCTCTTGCCGTCCTTCATGCGCTTGGCCGGCGTGAGGGCCTCTTTGTCAACGCCCCACTTGTTGGCCAACCAGCGGCCGTAGCCCAGATAGCCGCAGGCGAGCACCGCCGCGGCCACAACCATGAGCAAAACTCCGTTCATTACATTTCCTCCTCTAAAAAGAACTTCCTAGACATAAAAAATGAGGGCCGTCGGTTGCGCTCGACGGCCCTCATCTTCATCAGCCGCCCGTTATCGTACGGGCTAGCTGTATGTGCTAACCCGCATCAGATAATTACTACGCTGATAATGTTTAGCTGATGCGTGAACATGTCTAAGAAATCCTCTTCAATCATGATGTGAACGATCCGTGCGTGTTCACATCCCCCAGTGGTTGAAAAGGAGTATGAAACTTTAGTTACCTAAAGTCAACGCAAATATGTAATGAATTTTCAACTTTTTTTGAATTTCTCGGTATAAAACGCCACTGACCTCGGACTTTACCCCACGACAGTTTTTGCATGAGAGATGCCCCTGAGAGCCGCGGGAGCCGGGCGGCGCATATGAACTTTCCTGCTCTACAGTCCTGCGCAAGACGGAAAGCACATTAAGTGCTTTCCTTTG
>CABRZJ010000084.1:0-6940 GCA_902475425.1 uncultured Collinsella sp. | reverse complement strand
CTAAATCCAAGACGGTCGTGCGAGAGGAGGGCTGTTGATGGAGGCGTTTTCGTTTGGCAGCTACTATCCCGGCGATAGCGCGATCCACCGCCTGGACCCGCGAACTAAGTTGCTCTTGGGCTTTGTGTTTCTGATCACGACGCTCACAGTCAGCAGCTTCCGCGGACTGGCCCCGGTCGCAATCTTCGTTGTCCTGATCTATACCGTGTCCCGGGTGCCGTTGCGCCGGGTCCTATCATCGATGGCACCATTGCTGGCGATTGTCGTGGTGGTCGCAGTGCTCAACCTGTTTTCCGACCAGAGCGGGCGCATCCTGTGGCAGCTCGGCTTTCTGCAGATAAGCGAGGGCTCGCTGCGTTCTGCCGCCTTTATGGCGTGCCGCCTGAGCTTGATGATGGCCGGCATGAGCGCCATTACGCTCACCACACCGACACTCGACCTCACCGCGGGCTTTGAGCGCCTGCTCGCGCCGTTTGCGCGTGTGGGACTTCCTGCGCACGAGCTCGGCATGATTATGGGTATCGCGCTGCGCTTTATGCCGCAGTTTGCCACTGAGATGAAACAGACGGCCGATGCGCAGGCGAGCCGCGGTGCGCGCGTGACGGGAGGCCCGCTCGGCGGCGTGCGTATGCTCGGCAGTGTGGCGATTCCGCTGTTCACGGGCGTGTTCCGCCATGCCGAGACGCTGTCTGCTGCCATGGATGCCCGTTGCTATCACGGCGAGCAGGGCCGCACGCGCCTGCATGCGCTTGCATTTCGCCGCGGGGATGCGCAGGCTGCGGCGGTGACGGCGCTGCTGCTCGCGTGTGTCATCGTCATCAATCTTCAACTTGTTTAGGCGCGATTCGAGCGCAAGAAAGGGGTCCCTATGACCGACAACGACCGCACGGCTCAGCTTGAGCGCGCCTGTTCGTATCTCAGGCGCATTCCGGCGTGGTATCTGGCCACGACCGATGTGGCCGACGGGCATCAGCCCCGCGTGAGGCCGTTTTCGTTTGCCATGGTCGATGATGGCAAGCTGTGGTTTTGCACGTCGCGCGACAAGGATGTGTGGGCGGAGCTGAGTGCGAATCCCAAGTTTGAGCTCTCGGGCTGGAAGCCGGGGGAATGTTGGATCGTGTTGACCGGCGAGGCCGCACTTGAGGACGACGCGGTTGCGAGCGACAAGGTGCGTCAAGCGGGTTTTAAACACATGGTGGGCATCGGCGAGGAACACGAGAGTGCCAACGACGGCCGCCTTGCTTTCTTTTCGGTCCGCAACATTGCCGTGCGCTTCTGTGATATCGACGGCAGCGAGGAGCGCCTGGAGCTCTAGCGCGTCTCAAATTAACTACCCGTTCCGAATTAGCTAGCGCCAGGAGGACACATGGACGGATTGAATACGGTGTTGGAGTATCTGACGTCGGTGCCGGCATGGTATTTGGCGACGAGCGTTGACGGACAGCCTCATGTGCGTCCGTTTTCGTTTGCGCAGATCCAGGATGGCAAGCTGTGGTTTGTAACAGCGCGCACCAAAGATGTGTGGCAAGAGCTGCTGCAAAATCAGCGCTTTGAGGCCACGAGTTGGTGGCCGGGCCATGGCTGGCTCATCTTGCGCGGGCGTGCCGGCTTGGATGACCGGGCTTTAGGCGAAATGCGCGAAGCTGGGTGGAAGCATCTAGAGCGCCTGGGCGAGCACTATGAGGGGCCTAACGACCCCACGCTCGTCTTCTTTAGCGTCGAGGATCCCGAGGCTTTTATCTGCAATCACGACGAATGGGTGCCGGTCGAGCTCTAGCCAGCTGGCTCATCCTAACAACTTGGTTTTCGCATGGGCGGGCCCCGTATTGCCCGGTGCCGTTAGGAGCGCCGGTCAATACGGGGCCCGCTCCATTTGTCAATTCCTTCAAGCGAATGTGTCGGGAATGTTTCAATGCATGAATATGCAAGCCATTTACGTATTCATGCATCTTTTGGTGCTAAAGTTTCAACTCGCTTCATAACGACCGCTGCGAAATGCGCATCGGTGCATAAATCGCAGACAAGGAGTCTGATATGTCTTTGAAGGTTGGAATCGTCGGCGCGGCTGGATATGCCGGAGCCGAGCTCATTCGCCTCGTCCTCGGTCATCCCGAGTTTGAACTTGCTGCCATTACGTCCAACGCCGATGCCGGCCAGCCGTTGTCTGCGGTGTATCCGAGCTTTGCTGGCGTGAGCGATCTGGTTTTCACCACGCATGACGCCCCCGAGCTCAAGAGCTGCGATGCGGTTTTTCTTGCCGTGCCGCACACGGCTGCCATGGCACAGGTGCCCGCGCTGCTTGCATCGGGCGTCTCCTGCTTTGATCTTTCGGCCGACTACCGTCTGAACGACGCGTCCGTCTTTGAGACATGGTATGCCGCCGAGCATACGAGCCCCGAGCTGCTCAAGACCCGTGCCTTCGGTTTGCCCGAGCTGTTCTGCCAAGACTTGGAGACCGCCGCATCCGACCATGCCGACGGCAAACCCGTGCTGGTCGCCTGCGCCGGTTGCTATCCCACCGCAACGAGCCTTGCCGCCGCGCCCGCCGTGCGCGTCGGCTGGGTGGCCGAGAACGGTCCCGTGATTGTCGATGCCATTAGCGGCGTGACGGGCGCCGGTAAGTCCTGCAACGCCCGCACCCATTTTTGCAGCGCCGACGAGAACTTGGAGGCCTACGGCGTGGGCAAGCATCGCCACACGCCCGAGATTGAGCAAATCCTTGGCCTGACCGATCGCGTCGTCTTTACCCCGCACCTGGCACCGCTCAAGCGCGGTCTGCTCTCCACGGTGACGCTGCCGCTCGCGCCGCAGGCTATCGATACCTTGATCCTTGAGGACGTTGTCGACCATTACAAGCAGTTCTACGCCGGTCGCACCTTTGTGCGCGTGCTCGATGCCGGCCAGCAGCCCAAGACGGCTTCGGTCGTCGGCACCAACGCTGCCCAGATTGGCCTCGCGCTCAACAAGCGCGCGGGCGTGCTGGTGGCGACGGGCGCCATCGACAATCTGTGCAAGGGCGCTGCGGGCCAAGCGGTCCAGTGCGCCAATATCGTCTTTGGCTTTGACGAGCGACGAGGCTTGCCCACAGTGGCGTGCCCGGTGTAGCACATTCGATTGTTAACGATTTGGTAGTCGGGCATCGAGTGGGGCGCCACTCTTAAGCTGGTCTCATGATCACGACTGGCATGGCGCACCAACCGATGTCCGTTTTTTTGTTTGACATAAGGAGTCATAAAGACGATGAATACCGAGCTGTTTGATATCAAGATTCGCGCCGTCGAGGGTGGCGTTACGGCTGCGGCTGGTTTTAAAGCCGCAGGCATCCACGCTGGGTTCCGCAAGAACCCCGAGCGTCTGGATTACGCGCTCGTCGTGCCCGATAAACCCTGTCCCGGTGCCGGCGTGTTTACCACCAATCGCTTTTGCGCAGCGCCCGTGCAGGTGAGCCGTGCCAACCTGGGCGGTGCCGACAAGGGCTACGGTATCATCGCCGGTGTTTCGGTCAACTCTGGCAATGCCAACGCCGCCACGGGTGAGACCGGCCTTGCCTGCGCGCGCGAGACGTGCAGCATCGCATCGCAGGTCATCGGCTGCGAGCCCCAGCAGATTCTGGTTGCCTCCACGGGTGTGATTGGCCAGATTCTGCCGATCGACACGTTTGAGACCGCCATTCCTGCTGCCTACGAGGCGCTCTCCGCCCACGGTGGCGCCGATGCCGCTCGTGCCATCATGACGACCGACACGCACTCCAAGGAGTACGCCGTATCCTACGTCAGTGAGGCTGCGGGTCATGCGGGCAATGTCTATACGGTAGGCGGAATGTGCAAGGGCTCGGGCATGATCATGCCCAATATGGCCACCATGATCGCAGTTATCACCACCGATGCCCCCGTCGAGCCTGCGGCACTTCATGCCCTGCTGCTCTCGACCGTCAAGCAGACCTTTAACAAGGTAACGGTCGATTCCGACACCTCGACCAACGACACCTGCATCATGCTTGCCTCCGGCGCCGCTGCCGCAGATGCCGAGCCTATCGTCGAGGGCTCCGATGCCTTTGACGAGTTGGCATTTGCCGTGCACGAGGTGTGCGAGAGCCTGGCGCGCAATATCGCCGCCGATGGTGAGGGCGCATCCAAGCTTGTTACGGTCAACGTTACCGGCGCCGCCAACGACGAGGAGGCCGATATCGCCGCCCGTGCCGTTGCTAACTCGCCGCTCGTTAAGACCTGCATCGCCGGCCACGACTGCAACTGGGGCCGCGTTGCTATGGCGCTTGGCAAGTGCGGCGTGAAGTTTAATCAGGAAGACGTTTCCATCGACATGATGGGCATGCCTGTCTGTCGCGATGGTCTGACTGTTCCCTTTGACGAGGACGAGGCTCTACGACGTTTCGAGGCGCCCGAGATCGTGATCTCGGCCGACCTGGGCGCAGGCGACGCGGCAACGACCGTGTGGACCTGCGACCTCACGCACGAGTACATCTCCATTAACGGCGACTACCGTTCCTAGATTCCAGGCACGCTGCGCATCTTGCCGCGATTGCGGACAGCGGAGCACGGCGCGATAACGATACGAAAGACGAGGCAGATTATGAAATTCGCACGCGATTGTCGTTCGAACGAATCCAACGAAGCAACCGCGCAGCTGCTGTTCGAAGCGCTGCCGTGGATTAAGAACCTGACCGGTAAGACGGTTGTTATCAAATATGGCGGAGCCGCCATGGTTGATGAGCAGCTGCGCCGCGACGTGATGAGCGACATCGTGCTGCTCAAGATCATCGGCATGCGCCCTGTTATCGTGCACGGTGGCGGCAAGGCCATCAACGAGGCGCTGAGCCACTACGACATCCCCGTCGAGTTTAAGAACGGCCAGCGCGTGACCACGCCGGCGACTATGGATATCGTGCGCGAGGTGCTGGGCGGCAAGGTTAACCAGGAGCTGGTTGCCGCCATCAACCACCACGGCAACCTGGCCGTGGGCGTGTCGGGCAGCGATGCTGGCACGCTCATCGCCGAGCCGCTCGATCCCGAGCTCGGTCGCGTGGGCAAAGTGACGCACGTTAACACCGACTATATCGAGCGCTTACTCGATAGCGAGTACATCCCCGTTATCGCTACCGTCGCGGCGGGGGAGGACGGCGGTTTCTTCAACATCAACGCCGATACCGCCGCCGGTGCCGTTGCGGCAGCGCTCCACGCGCACAAGGCGATCTTTTTGACCGACGTCGACGGCCTGTACAAGGACTTTAGCGATAAAGACTCACTCATCTCCAACCTAACACTCGACGAGGTTAACGAAATGCTCTACGGCGGCGAGGTCGATAAGGGCATGATTCCCAAGCTGCGCGCGGCCGTCGATGCGCTTGCCGGCGGCGTATTTCGCGCTCACATCATCAACGGCACCACGCCGCATTCGCTGCTGCTGGAGCTGCTGACCGATACCGGCGTCGGCACCGTGATCCATTCCACCGAGACGGCTTACGAGTTCGATACGCATCCGCATCCGCTTTCGACGTTTGCTGCGCGTCTGACCGAGAACCTCGACGAGGTCGAGAAGCTTCAGACGGTCTAACTGACCCGCAGCCGCCCCATTTCTGCACCCATAGGCCTGCGCCGTCCGGCGCTCAACGAAAGGCATCCCATGTCACTTGCAGCTCAGCAATCGCTTGAATCCCATTACGTTATGCATACCTTTGGCCGCTCTCCGGTCGAGTTTGTCGAGGGTCACGGCATGAAGCTCACCGGCGACGATGGTCGTGAGTACCTCGACTTTCTTGCCGGCATCGGCGTGTGCAGCCTAGGTCATGGCGACCCGGCTGTGCTCTCGGCGCTCGAGGCACAGACCAAAAAGCTCATGCATGTCTCCAATTACTTCTACATTGAGCAGCGCGGACAGGTCGCGGCGCTGCTGTCCAAGCTTGCTAACGATGACGTAGATGGTGCGCGCGTGCTTGCCGATGCCATTGCCGCCGGCGATGAGACCACGGCAGCTGCTCTTGGTGCCCCGGCTGCGGACGAGCAGGTGTGGGAGACGTTCTTTGCCAACTCCGGCGCCGAGGCCAACGAGGGCTCGATGAAGCTCGCGCGCCTGTACGCCAAGCGTGCCGGTAATGGCGGCAACACCATCGTGTGCATGCGCGGCGGCTTCCACGGCCGTACGCTCGAGACCATTGCCGCCACCATGCAGGATTGGCTGCAGGATAGTTTCCGCCCGCTGCCGGGTGGCTTTGTGGCCTGTACGCCCAACGATATCAATGAACTGCGTGCGATCTTTAAGCAGCTGGGGAGCGAAATTTGTGCCGTGATGCTCGAGCCGATCCAGGGTGAGAGTGGCGTGCACCCCATGACCGAGGAGTTTATGGCGGCAGCGCGCGACCTGGCACACGAAGTGGGCGCCGTGCTTATAGCCGACGAGGTCCAGTGCGGCATCTTCCGCTCCGGCAAGCCGTTTGCATTCCAAACCTATGGCGTGGAACCCGACATCATGAGCCTTGCCAAGGGCATTGCCGATGGCGTGCCCATGGGTGCCGTCGTAGCAAAGAAGGAGATTGCCGACGTGTTTAAGCCGGGCGACCACGGCTCGACCTTTGGCGGTAGCTGCTTGGCCATCGCGGCGTGCGCCGCGACGCTCTCCGCGCTCGTGCGCGGCGATTATGCCGAGCATGCTGCCAAGGTGGGTGCTTATATGGAGGCAAAACTCACCAAGCTGCCGCATGTGGTCGAGGTACGCGGTCGCGGCTTAATGCTCGGCTGCGATCTGGATGACGCTGCGGGCGATGCGCATGATATTGTTGCCCGCGCGCTTGCCGCTGGCGCCGTGATTAACGCGACCGGAGCTCATACGCTGCGTTTCCTGCCGCCGCTTATCTGCGAGGAAGCCGACGTGGACAGCCTGATCGAGATTTTGTCGGACGTTTTGGCCTAACACAGCGCAATAACTC
>CABRZJ010000083.1:0-6953 GCA_902475425.1 uncultured Collinsella sp. | reverse complement strand
CGTTGCCGGTCGCCATAAAGGCCGGGTTGGTGATGAAGTCCACCAGCAGTTTAATGCCGGGCTTGCGGTAGAGCACACCGGCGTCATAGGTGCCGTCGGCATAGAGCTGCTCGACCTGTTTGGACGAGGCACCAAAGGTATAGATATTCTCGTCGCCCACGAGCTCGGCAATCTCCACGTTGGCGCCGTCGAGCGTGCACAGGGTTAGGGCGCCGTTGAGCATGAACTTCATGTTGGAGGTGCCGCTCGCCTCCTTGGAGGCCAGGCTGATCTGCTCGGAGATATCAGCGGCGGGGATCACGCGCTCGGCGGCGGTGACGTTGTAGTTCTCGATCATGACGACCTGCAGGTAGGGAGCCACGTCGGGGTCGTTTGCAATCCACTGCGACAGCGTCAAGATCAGATGGATGATGTCCTGCGCGATAGTGTAGGCAGGCGCCGCCTTGCCGCCAAAGATGATGGTGACGGGGTGCTTAGGTCTGTTGCCGTTCTTGATATCGAGGTACTTCCAGATGATGTAGAGTGCGAGCATCTGCTGACGCTTGTACTCGTGGATGCGCTTGACCTGGACGTCGATGATGGCGTTGGAGGGAATGGTCACGCCCTGCTCGAGCGCCATGAACTGGCGCATGATAGCCTTGGCCTCGACCTTGGTGGCGGCCAGGCGCTCAAGAACGTCCTTGTCGTCGGCGAACTTGGCGAGTTTGCTCAGATCGCCGGTGCTGCGCCAGTCGGTGCCGATCACATTGTCGAGCAGGCTGGCGAGCGCGGGGTTGGCCCCATGGATCCAGCGGCGGAAGGTGATGCCGTTGGTCTTGTTGGAGAACTTCTTGGGATAGATCTCGTAGAACGGATGAAGCTCGGTGTCCTCCAGGATCTTGGTGTGGAGGGCGGCTACGCCGTTGATGGAGAAGCCAAAGTGGATGTCCATGTGGGCCATGTGGACGGTGTCGTGCTCGTCGATGATGGCGACGCGCGGGTCATCGTGCTCGGCCTTCGCGATCTCATCGAGCTTGACGATAATGTCGGCGATGGCAGGGGAGACCTTCTGCAGGCTGGCGAGCGGCCACTTCTCGAGCGCCTCGGCAAGAATCGTGTGGTTAGTGTAGGCGACCATGGAGCGTACGATGGTCACGGCCTCGTCAAACTCGATGCCATGCTCGGTGGTGAGCAAGCGAATGAGCTCGGGGATGACCATGGTGGGGTGCGTGTCGTTAATTTGGACCACGGCGTAGTCGGCCAGATCGTGCAGGTTGCTGCCGCGCTCGACGGCCTCGTCGATCAGGAGCTGGGCGGCGTTGCTCACCATGAAGTACTCCTGATAGATGCGAAGTAGGCGGCCCTGCTCGTCGGAATCGTCGGGGTAGAGGAACAAGGTGAGGTTCTTGGCGATCTCGGTCTTGTCGAAGTCGATGGAGCTGCCGGGGACCAGGCCGTCGTCGACGCTCGCCAGGTCGAACAGGCGCAGGCGGTTTTTGGTGGGCTGGCCGTAACCGGGCACGTCGATGTTGACGAGCTTGGAGGTAACGGCAAAATCGCCGAACTCGACGGTGTAGGAGCGGTCATCGTCGACTAGGATGTCCTGCTCACCGAGCCACTCGTCGGGGACGGCCTTCTGCTGGTTGTCGACAAAGCGCTGACGGAACAGACCGTAGTGATAGTTGAGGCCCACGCCATCGCCGGTCAAGCCCAGCGTGGCGATGGAATCCAGGAAGCACGCGGCCAGGCGGCCCAGGCCGCCGTTGCCGAGCGACGGCTCGACCTCGAACTCCTCGATCTTGTTGAGGTCGTGGCCTGCGGCGGTGAGCTGGTCCTTAACCTCGTCGTAGATGCCGAGGTCGATCATGTTGTTGATGAGCAGCTTGCCGATCAAAAATTCGGCGGAAATGTAATAGAGCTTTTTCTTGCCGTTGTTGAGCGGGCGGGCGGCGGAGCGCTCCTGCACGAGTTTGACCAGTAGCTTGTAAATGCGACGGTCGTCGAGCTGCTCGAGCGAGGTGCCAAAAGACTGCTCGGCGAGTTCCATGAGGTTAATTTGGGGCATGGTTTCTCCTGTGATGGGTTGTTTCATGTCTGCAATTCATAAGAAGCCCGCGCGAGGGGATTGGGGTGGCCTCACGCGGGAAAAGCAAGCGCGTCCGCACGGTGGGGAGGGGTCGGGCGCGGTAGCTCCTATTGAGGAAGCTCGATTTCGGCTTCCGACGGAATGCGGAAGTAGGTCTCGGTCCAGTCGGTGAGTTTGTGCTCGAGCTCGCGGGTGATGGCGCCGTCGAGCATGCGCCAGGTCCAGTTGCCGCCCAGCGTGGCAGGGGTGTTGATGCGCGCCTCGTTGCCCAAGTTGAGCAGGTCCTGCATGGTGTAGATGCACGTGTCGCTCACGCTGGCGGCGATGGTGCGATTGAGTGCGTCGGCCATGGGTTCGCCGGCCTGCTGATGGGTGTACAGGGCTGCCTGCTCACGTTGACGCGGGGTGGCCGTTCCCTCAAACCAACCGCGCGCCGTCTCGTTGTCGTGGGTGCCCACATAGGCGACGGTGTTGGCGATGTAGTTATGCGGCAGGTAGTACGAGTTGGTGCCCTCAAAGGCAAACTGCAGGATCTTCATGCCGGGGAAGCCCGAGTTGTCGCGCATGTCGATGACGCCGGGGGTGAGGAAGCCCAGGTCCTCGGCGATGATGGGCAGCGTGCCGAGCTTTTCCTCGAGCGTCTTGAAGAACTTGAGGCCGGGCCCCTGCGTCCACGAACCGTAGGACGAATCGGGCGAGGAGAACGGCACCTCCCAATAGGCCTCGAAGCCGCGGAAGTGATCCAGGCGGATGACGTCGTACATGTCGAGGGCGGCGCGAATGCGGCTCTCCCACCAGGAGAAGCCGTCGGATTCCATGGCGTCCCAGTCGTAGATGGGGTTGCCCCAGTACTGGCCGGTGGCCGAGAACTGGTCGGGCGGCGTGCCGGCGACGCTTACGGGATTGCCGGCGGCGTCGATCTTAAAGAGCTCAGGTGTCGCCCACATCTCGACGGAGTCACGCGAGACATAGATGGGCAGGTCGCCGATGATGAGAATGTCGCGCTCGTTGGCATAGGCCTTGAGGCGGCTCCACTGGCGATCGAAGAAGTACTGCGTCATCTGGTGGTAGAGCATACGCGCCGGATGGTCGGCGCAGACCTTGGCGGAAGCCTCGCCGCGGGTGCGGAGTTCCGCGGGCCACTCCCAAAACGCCTTGAGACCGCACTCCTCTTTGACGGTCATGAACTCACAGTAGGGGATGAGCCAGTCCTCGTTGGCCTGGATAAAGTCATCGAAATCGGCCGGCTTGTCGGCGGCAAAGCGCTCAGCGGCGCGGTCGAGAATCTGACGGCGGCCGCCAAAGATAGCACCGTAGTCGACGTTACTGGGGTCAGAACCCAGGTACACGCCATCGATATCGCGCTGTTCAAGATACCCTGCCTCGATAAGCTCGGCAAAGTCGATAAAGTTGGGGTTGCCTGCGCGGGCCGAGAACGACTGATAGGGCGAATCGCCATAGCTGGTCGTCGTAAGGGGCAGAATCTGCCAGTAATGTTGTTTGCACGAGGCGAGAAAATCGACGAAGTCGTAGGCATTCCAGCCAAAGCCGCCGATTCCGTATGGTCCGGGCAGAGATGAGACGGGCATGAGGACGCCGCTTGCACGCTCCATGAATGCGCTCACCAACCTTCTTGTTGTGGGGTCGGCCTGCCGATGGGTGTGCAGTCCGCCTCCGATGTTCTGATTCGATACGCCTATTGTAAAACATGTTGTTTAAACATGTACAGGCAAGATAAAAAAGTTGGTCGATTTTCGGCGAATGGCTACACACCATGAAAAAAGCCCCGACCTCACAACGTGAGATCGGGGCAAGAGCGGTATGTAGGTTTTTGCTACTCGGCGTCGGCGAAGCCGTTGGGGTTGTGGCTCTGCCAGTTCCAGCTATCGCGGCACATGTCCGCGATGTCGTACTGGGCCTTCCAGCCCATCATGCGCTCGGCCTTGGAGGCATCGCACCAGTTGGCAGCGATGTCGCCGGCGCGGCGCTCGCGGATCACGTAGGGCAGCTCCTTGCCACAAGCCTTGGAGAAGGCGGCGACGACCTCGAGTACCGAGGTGCCGGTGCCGGTGCCCAAGTTAAAGATCTCGACGCCGGTCTTGCCGTTCATCCAGTTAAGGGCGGCAACGTGACCAGAGGCCAGATCGCATACGTGGATGTAGTCGCGCACGCCGGTGCCGTCGGGGGTGGGGTAGTCGTTGCCAAAGACCTGAACGGCCTCGAGCTTGCCCACGGCGACCTGGGCGACATAGGGCACCAGGTTGTTGGGGATGCCCTTGGGGTCCTCGCCGATCAGGCCCGACGGATGAGCGCCGATGGGGTTGAAGTAACGGAGCAGCACGACGTCCCATTCGGGGTCGGCGGTGTGGACGTCCATAAGGATCTGCTCGATCATCCATTTGGTCCAACCATAGGGGTTGGTCGCGGGCTTCTTAGGATCCTCCTCGGTGACGGGCGGGTTGTCCGGGTCGCCATAGACGGTCGAGGAACTCGAGAAGATGATGGACTTGCAGCCATGGTTGCGCATGACGTCGATGAGCACCAGGGTGTTCTCGATGTTGTTGTGGTAGTACTCGACGGGCTTGCTCACCGACTCACCGACGGCCTTAAAGCCGGCGAAGTGGATGACGCGGTCAATCTGATGGGTATCGAAGATCTTGTTCATCGCATCGCGGTCGAGTACGTTGGCCTCGTAGAAGGTGAGGTTCTTGGCGGCCTCGTCGCCCACGATGGTCTTGACGCGGTCGACGGCGACGGCGCTGGAGTTGGAGAGATCATCGACGATGACGACCTGGTAGCCACCCTCGAGCAGTTGAACGACGGTGTGCGAGCCGATAAAGCCGGCGCCACCGGTAACGAGGACACAGGTGTCTTTGGGGTCGAGTGCTTTGGACATGTAGTCTCCTATCGAATCAGGAACACTTCTTCAGGGGAGTATAGCGCA
Source organism: uncultured Collinsella sp. (assembly GCA_902475425.1). Taxonomy (GTDB): domain Bacteria; phylum Actinomycetota; class Coriobacteriia; order Coriobacteriales; family Coriobacteriaceae; genus Collinsella. The sequence goes on along the minus strand of CABRZJ010000083.1, from coordinate 1,944 downwards.
GGCAGGGACGCCCAAATCGTGCGCTGTAGGAAAAGCAGAGGATTGTGCTAACGTACTCATAGAAGAGCTTGCGTACGCATAACCTTATCTTTGACATTTGCTTACGAGCCGCTGACCTTGTAGTTTCCTGCCGTTCGTGGAAATCGTTGGGACGCGCCATATGTACGCTAATATGTATGAGTTGAGCGACATATAAATAAACATGTAACGGAGTACATATGTCACCAAACAGCGATTCCATCCTTTCCCAGGAGCTCTCGCGCCGCACTGCCCTCAAGGCCCTGTTCGGCGCCGCTTCTGCGGCAGTTCTTTTTGGCCTGCCCGCTCGCGCCCATGCGGCGGAGGCTTCCAAAGAAACCACCGATAAACTGAATGCCGCCCAGGCCCAGCTCGACGAGGTTCAGGCCCAGCTCGACAGCATCGCAAATGAGTATGCGGCGCTGGCCAACAAGAATGCCCAGACCCTCAACGACATCGAGAATGTCCAGGGCAAGATTGACGACACGCAAGCCCAGATCGATGAAAAGAAGGCCGAGCTCAAGAAGAAGCGCAATGACCTTTCCGATCGCGTGGCCGCCAGCTACAAGTCCGGCGGCACGAACATCCTGTCGCTGCTGCTGGCCTCTGGCTCGTTTGAGGAACTCGTCGCCAACGCGCATTACGTTGAGAAGATCAACAAGAGCGACCGCGATGCCATCGAGGATATCCAGACCATTCAGGCTGAGCTTGACGCACAGAAGACCGAGCTTGAAGCACAAAAGGCCGACCTGGAGAAACTCAAGGACCAGCAGACTGCTCAGATGCAGGATATGCAGGCCAAGCAGCAAGAAGTCCAGACCGTGCTGAACGGTCTTTCCGACGACGTCAAGGAGCTCATGGCTCAGCGCGATTCCGAGATCCTCGCTGCCGCCCAGGCTGAGGAGGCTGCCAGGAAGGCCGCCGCTGCCGCTGCCGCCGCGAACAAGAACAATTCCTACTCGGGTGGTTCAAGCTCGGGTGGCGGATCGTATGCGCCCGGAACCCCGCAACAGAATGCCGGCTCGGGCAAACAGCAGGCCGTCGTCAACGCGTGCTACTCCACGCCTTCGCCGGGCCAGAACTGGTGCGCGGCGTGGGTTACCAATGTCTTCCGTAACGCCGGCGTTGGCTACTTTGGCGGTAACGCGTGCGATATGTTTAACGCATGGTGCTATAGCTCCGACCGCTCGGCGCTGCAAGTGGGCATGATCGTGGCCGACTCATCGCATAGCGGCACGGGTGCTCCGGGCCTTATCTACGGTCATGTGGGTATCTACGTTGGCGGCGGCATCGTTATGAGCAACGAGGGTGCCATTACGTCTAAGTCGCTTGATTCGTTTATTAGCTTCTATGGCACTGGCTCTGGCGTGCGTTGGGGCTGGCTCGGCGGTATTGCGCTGTCGTAACTGCGGCTTGGTCCGGGACAGTCCGAGAGGCATAAGGTTGCCTGCTCGGGCAGTCCTGCTCGCACGGAGAGCACATTAAGTGCTCTCCGGCTCGTGCGGAACTCGCGATCAACCTTATGCCTCTCGGACTGTCCCGGCCCTCTCGGGTCCTGAGCGCGACACACCGGACTGGGTTATCTGAATAAATATGGTGAAGGCCCCTTTCGGGGCCTTCTTTTTTATAGGAATTCGCCTACTCGGTGGACTTCGGGTTCTAGGTCTACGTCGAACTGCTCTTTGACTTTGACTTGGATGTCGCGGATGAGTTCGTCGACATCGGCGGCGGTGGCGTGGTCGGCGTTGACGATGAAGCCGCAGTGCTTTTCGCTTACCTGCGCGCCGCCAACGGCGTGTCCTCGCAGGCCGGCATCCATGATGAGCTTGCCGGCAAAGTAACCCTCGGGGCGCTTGAAGGTGGAGCCGGCACTCGGCATGTCGAGCGGCTGCTTGTCCTCGCGGCGCTGGCGGTAGTCGTCCATGT
>CABRZJ010000082.1:0-6963 GCA_902475425.1 uncultured Collinsella sp. | reverse complement strand
CCGCCGTCGCTAAACGAATCGGGCGTCACGTTGAGGACGCCCATGATGCGCGGACGGTCAAAGCTGAGCTCGTACTTTCCGCACCGCCATGTCTTGCTGTCGTTCGCCATGAACATCCTCCTAAAATGCCCACGCCGCCGAGTCTGGGGAGCTGGCGGCGGGGTCGCTTTGCACTCAGTCTTTCTATTGTATCCGCGCGCGCGGGCTAGAACGCAAACGCGGCCGCGATGTCGCAAGAAATCAGCAGGTCGGCATTTGCATCCTGATCGGTAGGAGCAAGATTGCAAATAGCCAGCGTATCGCCGGTAAAGTATCGCGTAAGGCCTGCCGCCGGATACACCACGAGCGAGGTCCCGCCCACAATGAGGGCATCGGCCGCGGCGATGGCGGCAACGGCACCGGTCAACACATGCTCGTCGAGCGGCTCTTCGTAGAGCACTACATCGGGCTTGATGCGGCCACCGCACGCGGGGCACGCAGGCACGCCCGCGGCATCCTCGTGCTCGCGCGAGCAAATCCACTCGGCGCTATAGACCGCGCCGCACGACTGGCAAATGTTGCGATGGACCGATCCGTGCAGCTCAAACACTCGCTGTGAGCCGGCCATCTGATGCAGGCCGTCGATATTTTGCGTCACCACGGCATCAAGCTTACCGGCGCGCTCCAGCTCGGCCAGCTTGGTGTGGCAGCGGTTGGGTTTAGCGTTAAGCGCGATCATCTTGGTGCGGTAAAAGTCGAAGAACTCCGCCGGATGCGCCTCGTAAAAGCTATGCGACAGCATGGTCTCGGGCGGATAGGCAAACTGCTGGTGATACAGGCCGTCCACGCTGCGGAAATCGGGAATGCCACTTGCCGTAGAAACACCAGCGCCGCCAAAGAAGACCACGCGCTTGTGGGTGTCAAACAGATCCGCCAGCGCGGCGGAGGCCTGCCTGGGGTCCGATATTGCCTGCGTCATATGAGTCCTCCGTCCGTGTCTCCGGGACGGCGGCGTTCGCACTATCACTCGCGGACTCCGCCCCGCTCTTGTTGCGTTAATCTTAAGCCTGCCAACCCCGTCGAAAGGACACCATGCCTCAGACTTACACTTTCGCCTCGTGGAACGTCAACGGCCTGCGCGCCGTGCTCAAAAAGGACCCGAGCTTTATCCAGATCGCGCAAGAACTCGACGTCGATATCCTGGCGCTGCAAGAGACCAAGCTGCAGGAGGGCCAGGTCGATATCGACCTGCCCGGCTATCACCAAACCTGGAGCTACGCCGAGCGCAAGGGCTACTCGGGCACCGCGGTCTTTAGCCGCCAGGAACCGCTGCGCGTACTGCGCGCCGATGCGCTGCTGCCCTACGCCGGCGAGGGCGAGGCGGCCGAGCTCGTCGCCCAAGCCGCGACCGAGGGCCGCGTCTGCGCGCTGGAGTTCGACAAGTTCTGGTTTGTGGATGTCTACACTCCCAACGCGCAAAACGAACTCGCCCGCATCGACGTGCGCATGGCCTGGGACGATGCCTACCGCGGCTTTTTGAACGCGCTCGAGTGCGAGACCGGCAAACCCGTCGTAACTTGCGGCGACTTTAACGTGGCGCACGAGGAGATCGACCTTAAGAACCCCAAGTCCAACCGCGGCAACGCAGGCTTTTCGGACGAGGAGCGCGGCAAGTTTACCGAGCTGCTCAACGGCGGGTTTACCGATACCTGGCGCGCGGCAAACCCCGACGTCGAGGGCGTCTACAGCTGGTGGAGCTACCGCTTTAATGCCCGTAAGAACAACGCAGGCTGGCGCATCGATTACTTTCTGGTAAGCGATTCGATCGCCGCCAACGTTCGCGACACCGGTATCCGTGGCGATATCTTCGGCAGCGACCACTGCCCCGTCACCCTCACGCTAGAGCTCTAGCCCCAAACGATCCCTCGGGGACGAAGAAAACGGATCATTTTCACCTCGCGAGGGAATCCACGCGGCACAGCCGCCACGAAACACGCCCATCTACTACGTTTAAGCCACTACCCTCAACCACAGCGAACAACGAAAAAAGAAAACCGCAGGTAGAAAGCCTGTGGTTTTTTATAAAACGCGGTCATGGCCGGGGGTATCAAGCTAAACGTAGTAGATGGGCCAGTTTCGTGGCGCGCCCCGTCAACTGATTCCCTGGGGACGCCTGTGGACGGAAGAAAACGGATCAATTTGGCTCTCTGAGGGCCACGATGCCCGTCATATCAGCCGGCCATTCCAAAACTATGCCGGTTTACGGGGCCGAATCGCGGACCTCCAACCACACGCAACTCAAGCAAATTAAAACCGCAGGTAGACGGCTCGCCAATTATCGAAAAATGCCGGTATGGTCGGTCTGCGTCAATCCAACCCCGTAAACCGTCATAGTTTTGAAATCGCACCAAAGCAGTATTGATTCTCGCCCCGGTGCAACCGGCCTTACAGCCCGTATTTCACGACGACGCGGTTGATGCGACGGCACCAAGGCTTGTACAAGGCGGCCAAAAACACGCAGGTCGCAAGGCCGTGTGTAATATCGAACGGCACTGCCGTGGCAAGACGCGCCACGGCACCCGCCCAAGTAAGCGGCTGTACAAAACCAATAATGTCATACGCGTTGATCACGACGCCATAGAGCAGGCCCGACGCAAAGCCGTACGCCAGCAGCGCCGGCATGCGCACGGTGCCGTCGGCGCGATCAAAAGCGCCCGCATGCGCCAGTGCGCCACCGATATAGCCCACCAGACCCCAGGCATACATCTGCCACGGCGTCCACATGCCCTGTCCAAAAAAGAAATTGCTGGTCAGCGCCGCCAGCGCGCCAACCATAAAACCATTGCGGCGACCAAGCGTCGCCCCCGCGATAATGGCGATGGCGCTCACCGGTTTAAAGTCGGGAATGGGCCCAAACAGGATGCGCCCCGCCGCGGCCAACGCTGCCAGAACCAGCGTTGGCATAATCTGGCGAAGGCCCGGGCGCGACACCTCGTAGCCCGCAAAGAACAGCGCGAGCACCAGCACCACCACAACCAGCATGGCCAACGCTGCCTGCTCAACACCCGCCAGCAACGCCGCAGTCATCACCGCCGGCACCGCCAACAACAGCGGGATCTCCAGTTTTGCAAGCAAGCACGAGAAACGACAGTCCGTCATCCCATCACGCCCTATAGAACACGTTGTCGGCAAAGAAGTCGGCCGGGGGCTCCATGCAGGCAATCTCGCCGTCAAACATCATGGCGACGTAGTCGGCTACCTGCTCGGCAAAGTCCAAATCGTGCGTGGCCATGATGACGGTGCCGCCAGCCTTCGCATGATCACGCAGGGCGCGGGCGATGATGCGGCGGCTCTCCAGGTCCAAGCCCTTCGTGGGCTCGTCAAGCAGCAGCAGCTCGGGGCCGATCAGCAGCAGCTTTGCCAGTGCAAGCAGCTGGCGCTGCCCGCCCGAAAGATCGTACGGATGGCGTCCATCCAGACCCGACAACCCCAAGCTCGCCGCACGCTCCTGCGCCAAGTTCTCGTCATATCCGCAGGTCGAAGCCCATTCCATCAGCTCGTCGCGAACCGTCTCGGCAACCAGCAATGCTTTGGGATTCTGAGGCAGCAGCGCCGCCGAGGCCGCCCCGCGCTCCATATGCCCACGCTGCAACTTGACCGTCTTGGCCAGCACCGAAAGCATCGTCGACTTACCGCATCCGTTGCCGCCCACGATCGCATGCACCGCACCAGCCGAAAACGACGCATCGAGCCCACGCAACACCCAGCCGGACGCTCGATCGTAGCGAAACCAACCTTCCGACAGGGTGGTAGCCGACCCAGCGTGCATTTTTTGGAGTATTCTGCTTCCATCCGTGCGCGGGAAGGCTTCCGAGCCATTCTCGAGCGACGTTTGCGCCACAAATTTGGACGATTTGTCCAATTCTGAACTTTTTTTCGCGCTCGATACGTCCCCGGGCGGCTCCAGAGAGCCCAAATTGTCCTCACGCCTGCTGAATACTCCGTTTTTTGCACATCGGATGGCACCCCACCCCAACATGTCATCGGAAAACAGCGATTCTCGGCGTCCCAAAGAAGCCATATCCGCCACCTCACGCACGCGGCCGCCCTCAATCCGGTACGCACACGTCGCGTATTCGAGCATTGGGCGCGGCTGATGCGTCGCCACAACAACCGTGCAGCCCAGCTCGCGATTCACACGAAACAGCGCGTGCAGGAAATTCTTCTCCGCAACGGGATCCAGTTGGGACGTGGGCTCGTCGAGCAGCAGCACGCGCGGGCGCAGCGCCAGAACGGCCGCCAACGACAGCAACTGTTTGCGACCGCCCGAAAGCGTATCGGTATCGCGATGAAGCCAGTCCTCCAGACCAAAGAAATAGCTGGTCTCGGCAACACGGCGGCGCATCTCGTCGCGCGCTAGCCCCAAGTTTTCCAGGCCAAACGCCATCTCGTGCCACACGGTCTCACACACGATCTGGTTCTCGGGATCCTGGAACACATAACCCACGTGCTCCGCCGATGTCCGCACATCCATGTCGGCGACGGGCTCGCCCAGCACGCGCAGCTCGCCAGCGCATTCGCCCGTCGGCGCGATCTCGGGCTTGAGCAGCGACAGCAGCGTCGACTTGCCCGAACCTGTACCGCCAACAAGCAGTGCAAACGCACCTTGGGGAACAGACCAGTCAAGCCCCTCGAGCACCGCAGCATCAGCCCCGGGGTAGGCAAAGCTCAGGCTCCGCACCTCAATCGCTGGCATATCCGGGCCGCACGCCGCACCCGACACCGGGCCCCTATCCAACCGAGCCATCAGCCAAACCTCTTCTCATCAATCGCGTGCAACGCGCAAGGCAGCACCATCCAGGCAGCGTACACGACATAGCCCGGCCACGGCGCCGGCACCAAGAGCTGCGGATAAAACGAATACTGCGTCGTCGCGGTCCACGCCACTGCCACCGTGACCACGCCAAACAGCACAAGCCCAACCAGCGCGGCAACATCGCCGCGCCCCAGCCGATACCGCGCATACGTCGTACGACGCGTCGCGGCACCCCACCCGCGCGAGCGCATCGCGTCCGCGCGCTCCAGCGAATCTTCCATGCCCCAGCCCATCAGCACGCTCGACGCCCGCAGGCGCGAGCGCACGGGGTCGGTCGGCGCGCGCCCCGGCACGTCAATCGCATCTTGCACCGCCAGCACCGTGCGGCCGCGGCGCAAAAACTGCGGGATAAGCCGCATGCACATCGAAATCATGAGTGCGATCACCGGCGCGGCGTTGCCCAGCAACGCGAGTACCTTGTCGTATTCGAGCATCGACGCCGCGGCCTCAAACCACAGCACGCTCGCCACAAACAGCCCACCCATGCACAGGCCGTATACCATGCTTTCCAGATACACCGCGCGCACGCCGATGCGAAACAGCTCCGTCGAACCCGAAGCGCTAAACAGCGGATTGACCAGCGCGATAATCAAAATCACCGGCAGCTGCCAGCGAAGTGCGCCCAGCGTGCGGGCAGCCCCACGCGTCGCAAATCCATACGCCAACCCGCCCGCAAGTGACAGCGCAATCAGCACCGGCTGCATCGAGAACATGGTGAGCCCCAGCGTCAGCACTATATAGAGCGCCGGCACAGCTGGATGCGACATCGAGAATGCCGCGACGGGCTCGCCGCCAAACTCCTCTCGTATGTTGTCCACGGGCACCCCCGTCCCCTCGCTCAAACGACAGCTCCGCAGCACCGCCGCCATGCACGGCCAGCGCAAACGCCACGCCGGCGGCGCAAGCCTCAACCGCCGCAATCCAATCGTTACGCGCTCAACATATGCCTGCGGTATCATATTGCGCCGTGTATCGTTTCCAAGCACACGTCTCTATAACGTAACAGGAGATCACATGGACGCAACCGCAATTATCCTCGCCGCCGGCGAGGGCACCCGCATGAAGTCGAACCACTGCAAGGTTTCGCACAAGATCCTGGGCAAGCCCATGGTTCAGTGGATCGTCGACGCCACCATCAAGGCCGGCTGCAGCCGCGTCGTGGTCGTCATCGGCAGCCACGCCGACGAGATGCGCGCCCTCATCGACGGCGCCTACGCCAACAGCGCCACCAAGGTCGAGTGCGTCGAGCAGACCGAGCGCCTGGGCACCGGCCACGCCGTGAAGGTCGCGCTCGAGGCCTGCGGCATCACGCAAGGCCCCGTCGTCGTGCTCAACGGCGACTTGCCGCTCATCACCGCCGACACCGTCGCCAAGTTCGCGCAGACCGTCGCCACCGGCGAGCTCGCCTGCACCGTCATGACCATGACCCCGCCCGACCCCTTTGGCTACGGCCGCATCAAGCTGGGCGCCGACGGCCAGATCGAGCGCATCATCGAGCAGAAGGACTGCACGCCCGAGCAGGCCGCCACGCTGCTGGAGTGCAACGCCGGCTGCTACGCCTTTGACGGCGCGCAGCTCGCCGCCCACATTAACGAGATCGGCAACGACAACGCGCAGTCCGAGTACTACCTGCCCGACATGCTCGAAATCCTCAAGGGTCACGGCCAGGTGGTCTCCATCTTCCACTGCGACGACTACCGCGACGGCCTGGGCGTCAACAGCCGCATTCAGCTCGCGCAGCTCACCGCCATCGCGCGCGACCGCATCAACGAGCACTGGATGGCCGAGGGCGTCACGTTCATCGATCCCACGCAGGCCTGGATCGGTCCCGATGCCGTCATCGGCCGCGACACCGTCGTGTGGCCGCAGACGCACCTGATCGGCCACGTCACCGTGGGCGAGGAGTGCCAGCTCGGCCCCAACAGCCGCCTCACCGACACCACCGTCGGCAGCGGCTGCACCATCGATGAAACCATCGCCGTCGAGGCCGTCATCGAGAACGGCGTCGACTGCGGCCCGCGCGCCTACCTGCGCCCGGGCACCCATATGCTCGACGGCTCCAAGGCCGGCACGCACGTGGAGATCAAGAAGTCCACGATCGGCGAGGG
>CABRZJ010000081.1:0-6972 GCA_902475425.1 uncultured Collinsella sp. | reverse complement strand
GCCCGTGGGAGGCCAGGGCGCCGCTGACCGGTGGACGGCACCGAGCCGTCGCATGACTTGAAGAAGGGGGAGGCCTCGCGGCCTCCCCCTTTTTTGTTTAAGTCAGATCTAACAACTCGCTGTGTTTTATGACCCTCGTTTGTCGCATCTTCCGTTAACGGGCTACAATAACTTAGTCTGTGCAATATGGAGGTGAACATGGCTGAAGCTGGTATCGGCGTTGATATCGTCGAGATTTCCCGCATGAAATCAATCCTTGAAAAGACGCCGTCGTTTGCTCGGCGTGTGTTTACCGAAGAAGAGTGCGCATATTGCGACGCTTCATCGCGTCCTGCGGCGCACTATGCGAGCCGTTTTGCTTCTCGTGAAGCGGTTCTCAAGGCTCTTGGTACGGGCTTTAGCCAGGGCGTCGGCCGCAAAGACGTCTCGGTAACGCGTGATAACCTCGGAAAGCCTAAAGCAGTGCTTTCAGGTCGAGCGCTCAAGATTGCTCAAGAGTTGGGTGTCGTTGAAGTTGCGCTTTCCATTACCTTGACGGGTGATTTGGCCGTAGCCAATGCCATTGCGATCACCGAGGATGCTCGACCTAAGCCTAAGGAAGAAAAGGTGAGCACCAAGGAACGCGTTGCACAAACGTTTAAAGAGGCTCGCTCGGTTTTAGATGAGCTTGAGCAACTGCAAAATTCAGCTTTAACGGAGCACCTGGGCGATGCTTCGCGAGATACGCTAGGAGCATAGATGAAACCGGTTTTGAGTACCGAGGAAGTCGTTCGTCTCGAGGATATTATCGAACGCGAAGGAACTTCGAAGGCCGAACTTATGGAACTGGCGGGTGAGTTTGCTGCTACTGAAATTCTAAAACTCAATCCCGATCGCGTCCTTGTTCTGGTCGGTTTTGGCAACAACGGTGGCGACGGCTGGGTCGCGGCTGATATCTTGAGTCATAAGGGCGTTGACGTGGATATCGTGTCTCCGGTTGAGCCGGATGAGATTCCCGCCGCTCTGGCTCGCCATGTTGCCCGCCGTACCGCCGGTCGTGACGTACATGTGTGCGTCGGTCCCTCACGAGATGAGCTTGAGGTTTTGATCGATAAGGCCGACGTTGTTGTTGACGCTATTTTTGGTACCGGTTTCCACGGTGACCTGCGTGCGCCGTTTTCCATCTGGATTCCGACGGTTAACGACTGCGCCGACCATGTGGTGTCCATCGATGTTCCTTCGGGTCTGAATGCCGAAACCGGTGTTGTCGACGACGACTGCATCCGTGCCGAGCGTACCGTCACGATGATCACGCCCAAGATTGGCCTCTACAGCGCTGATGGCCCCGAGTACGCCGGTGATCTAGTGTGCGGTAGCCTCTATGATCGCCTTGATGAGGTCATCGATGATGTCGATCATGCCGCCGAGATTGTCGAGCCCGGTGACCTGGTGGATTTCTTTGCTCCGCTGCCCACGAATATCGATAAGTATTCTCGCGGTTCCGTCCTTATTGTTGCCGGCTCGGCGCAGTATCCTGGCGCTGCCATCATGGCCGCCAAGTCTGCTGCCCGCGCGGGTGCCGGCTATGTGGCTGTCGCGACGCCCGATGCGTGCGCCAATCTTATTCGTATGGCACTTCCCTCGATTCCGGTTTTTGCTATTCCGTCCGATTCCCGCGGCTCTTTTGGTGCCGCTGCTCGTATGACCGTGTGCGAGATTGCAAAGAAGTACAGCTGCGTACTGTGCGGTCCCGGCATGACGACGTCTGCCGGTGCCATGCAGGTGGTTTCGGGCTTGTTAGAGCTTGATGTGCCGTTGATCCTCGATGCCGATGCGCTCAACTGCCTTTCTAAGATTGCTATCGACGGTATCGATAGCAACCCTGAGATGTACCGCCGTGAGCAGCCGCTCGTCATGACGCCGCACTATCGCGAGCTTTCGCGCTTGGTTGCCGGTGACGAGGTTAACGATCTGGGGACTGCAATTGCGGCCGCGCAGAAGGTTGTCTGGGCTGCTGGCTCCGACAATCTCGTAGTTATTGCCAAGGGGCCGACGACGGCTATCTGTGGCGTTGAGCGCGTGCTTTTGCCGCTCTCGGGTCCGGCGTCGTTGGCGACTGCCGGTTCGGGCGATGTTCTTGCGGGCATTTTGGCTGGCACACTGGCTACCATGCGTGATGAGATGGATCGCTGGGAGCTGCTGTATTCGTATGCCGTTGCGCTTCACAGCTACGCGGGTTTTGCCGCGGCGACGGAGTATGGTGAGAAGAGTGTTATTGCAACCGACCTGATCGACTTGATCGGTCCTGCCATGGAATTGGCGGCAAAGGATGCACTCGATGATCTGGGAATCATGGACGAAGGGTCGGATGACTAATCATGAATAAAGCCGATTTGACGCGCTGGTCCTGGGTTGAGATTGACCGAGGGGCGCTTCGCCGCAACACGAGGGCTTACAAGAATCTGCTCGATCCACGTCAGCGACTGTGCTGCGTGGTCAAGGCCGATGCCTATGGCCATGGTGCCGTCGAGTGCGCCAAAATCATGTATTCGGCCGGTGCCGACATGTTTGCCGTGGCGACGGTTAGTGAAGGCGTTGAGCTTCGACAGGGCGGGATCACAAAACCCATCCTGATCCTAAGCGAGCCGCCTATCGAGGCTATCCCCACACTGCTTGAGTTTGACATTATGCCTTCGGTCTATACGTCCGATTTCGCCCTTGCCTATGGCGAGTGCGCTGTCGCGGCAGGCAAGGTTGGCAAGTACCATCTAGCCATCGAGACGGGTATGAACCGCATCGGTGTTCACTACACGCAGGTGCTCGACTTTGTTCGTGGCATTAGCTTCCATCGCGGTATCCAGTGTGATGGCGTATTTACGCACTTCGCCACGGCCGATGAACCTTCGGGTTGGGACTACAAACTGCAGTGCCAACGCTTTACCGAAGCCGTTCAAGCCATTAAGGACGCGGGTTTTGAGTGCGGTATCGTGCACTGTGCCAACACGCCGTCCTCGATGCTCGATCCCTCGATGCGTTTTGATATGATTCGCGCCGGCGTTGGCTTGTACGGCATGCAGCCATGCGAGCTGAGCGGCCGCGTGATGAAGCTCGATCGTGTTATGAGCGTCCATGCGCGCGTGACGCGTGTGGCGCATCCTGCGATGGGTGAGGGCGTGGGCTACGGTTTTACCTACCGCGTACCGCGCACACGCGTTCAGATTTGCACGCTGCCGATCGGTTATGCCGATGGTCTTTCGCGTACGCTCTCCAATCGTATGGACGTGCTGTATCGCGGTGAACGCGTTCGTCAGGTGGGTAACATCTGCATGGACCAGTTTATGGTCGCCATCCAGTCCAATCCGGCGCATGAGATTCCCGAGGCCGAGTATGGCGACGAGATGATCATTGTCGGCCGCGATGGTGATGCCGAGATCACCATGGACGAGATGGCGCGCCTGCGCGGCACGATTAACTACGAGGTTGCTTGCGGCTTTGGCATGCGTCTCGACAAGGTCTACGTGTAGGAGCCACTATGGGTGTCATGCACATCCCCGGACATAGTCACCAGGCGCCGCGCGAAGTTGCGCTCGAGGAGATTGAGGCTGTTTTAGGCGACTGTCATCTCTGCCAGCTCTATCAGTCGCGCCATAACATCGTGTTTGGCGTGGGAAACCCCCACGCCCGCGTAATGTTTATCGGCGAGGCGCCGGGGCGTAACGAGGATCTGCAAGGCGAACCGTTTGTGGGGGCGGCGGGCGAGGATCTCAACGGCATCCTGTCGCTGGCTGGCCTCAAGCGCGAAGACGTCTACATTGCCAACGTGCTTAAGTGTCGCCCACCGGGAAATCGCAATCCTCGGCCCGAGGAAGTGCTGGCCTGTTCACCGTTTTTGCGTGAGCAGATTCGAAGCATTTGGCCCGATATCATCGTGACGCTCGGTAACCCCGCGACGCACTTTGTGCTTAAGACCGAGATTGGCATCACCAAGCTGCGCGGCAGGTTCCATCAGATGGGGCATTTTGTGGTGATGCCCACGTTCCATCCGGCGGCGGCGCTGCGTAATCCGGCGTGGCAGGAGCTGCTGGAGGAAGACTTTAAGATGCTGGGCGACTATCTGGAGCGGCATCCCGCGCCAGAGGGTGCCTCGGAATAATAAGGAGCATATATGTCCCTGGAGCGCCTGGGGGTAGGTATTTATAAAACGGCTTGCTCTGCAGATACGGAGTATTTTGGCGAGTTGGTTGCGCCGTGCCTGGAAGATGGTGATGTGCTGATCTTGACCGGCGGCCTCGGGGTGGGCAAAACCCACTTTACCAAGGGCGTTTCGCGTGGTCTGGGCGACGGCCATATGGTCACGAGCCCCACATTCGCACTCATGGCTGTTCATGACCAGGGGCGTATTCCGCTGTTCCACTTTGACCTGTACCGTCTGGAGCATGCTTACGAGCTCGAGGATACGGGCATTTTCGATGTACTGGGCTATGAGGGTGCCTGTCTGTTGGAGTGGGGCGAACAGTTCCAGGACGAACTGACAGACGAGTATCTTTCGGTAACGCTTAAGCGTGATGAGAACGATAGCGACGTGCGAATGATAACGCTCGAGGTGCACGGCGAGCGCGCAGCGAAGCTTTCCGATTTGATTGATAAGGCTGTACAAGATGAGCTTGCATAACGATTACGCGCTGGTGGTAGCGCTCGATACTTCGACCGATATGCTTGCCTGCGCGGCAAGCTGGATTGATGGGCAGACGGGCGAGGCGAAGCTGGTGAGCGGCGACCATATGTGTCGTCGCCATGCCAATGTGGAGCTCGTGAATACCGTCGATAGCGTGCTTGCTCAGGCCGGCATGGACCGTGCCGACGTGGGCAGTTACGTCGTCGGTCGCGGTCCGGGTTCGTTTACCGGCGTGCGTATCGGCATTTCCACCGCCAAGGGCTTGGCGCGCGGTGCCAACGTGCCGCTGTTGGGTGTGTCGACGCTCGATGCCTGCGCATGGACCGCGTGGAAGGCTGGCGTGCGTGGCAAACTCGGCATTCTGGCCGATGCCATGCGCGGCGAGGTGTATCCGGCTTTGTATGTACTGAGCGACGAGGGCCCCGAGCGTCAGTTTGAGCGCGAGCACGTGGTCAAGGCTGCCGTGGCGCTTGATGAGTGGCGCCAAGCCGCGGACTGGGACCAGGTTCAGCTGACTGGCGACGGTCTCGTGCGCTATGGCAAGCTGCTGGGCGAGGATGAGGTCGCTCGCTGCGTAGAGCGCGGCTTGTGGTGGCCTTCGGGCGAGGGCCTCCTCCTTGCACATGCCGCGGGTGACGGCGACCCGGCCCGCGTCCTTCCGATCTATACGCGCCTTTCTGATGCCGAGGAAAACGAGCGCAAACGCCTCGGTCTTGCCGAGAGCGCGAAGAGCGAAATTACGGGCGTTGCCGATGAGCTCGCCGGTCGCCATCTGCAATTCCGCCCCATGGGTGCGGCGGACGCCGAGGGCGCAAGTGCGCTGGAGGCCGCCTGCTTTGAAGGCGCTGGACACGAGGCGTGGACGCCGGGCATGTTTCTATCCGAGCTGGGCGAGGATGTTGCGGCGCCGCGCAGCTGGTGGGTGGCGCACGACGACGGTCAGCTGCTGGGGCTTGCCGGTGGCATGGTCGTGGACGGTGACGTGCAGATTCTGGATGTTGCCGTCGATCCGAAGCATCGCCGCGAGGGTATTGCCCGCAAGCTGCTGTCGCACGTGAGCTACGATGCCCAGATGCTCGGCTGCACCACGGCTTCGCTCGAGGTCGAGGACGGCAACGAGGGCGCTATTGCACTCTATGCCTCCCTGGGCTTTACCGAGGCGGGCTGCCGCCGCGGTTACTACGGTGTTGGCAAAGATGCCATCGTCATGACGGCGCCGCTGCCCTTGGTGCTCCCGGTCGACAACGCTTCGCCCGAGCCGACGGCGGCTGAGCAGCGTGTATGGCCGCTACCTGCACCCGAGCGCACCGTCGAGGAACGCGCCGAAATTGAGCGCCGCCGCCTGGTGCTTGCCATCGAGAGTTCGTGCGATGAGACGGCTGTGGCGATTATCGATGCGGACGGTAACATGCTGGCCAATCAGGTTTCGACGCAGATCGATTTTCATGCCCGTTTTGGCGGCGTAGTGCCCGAGATCGCTTCGCGCAAGCACGTTGAAGTTATCGTGAGCGTGGTGGACGCGGCGCTCGAGGATGCCGCGGCATCGCTTGGTCTTGAGGGCGGAGCCATCGCGCCGAGCGAACTCGCCGCTGTTGGCGTGACACAGGGTCCGGGCCTGGTGGGTGCTCTGGTGGTGGGCGTCGCCTTCGCCAAGGGCTTTGCCTATGCTGCCGGTAAACCGCTCGTGTGTGTCAATCATCTGGAGGGCCACCTGTTTGCCAACCTGCTGGCGCAGCCCGATCTCAAGCCGCCGTTTATCTTCACGCTCGTCTCGGGCGGTCATACCATGCTTGTTCACGTCAAGGCGTGGGGCGACTACGAGGTGCTCGGCGAGACGCTCGACGACGCCGTGGGTGAGGCCTTTGACAAGGTGGCTAAGGCGCTGGGTTTGGGCTATCCCGGCGGCCCCATCATTTCCAAACTGGCCGAGACGGGCAATCCCCGCGCGATTGACTTCCCCCGTGCGCTCAATAGTAGGGGAGACTATCGATTCTCGCTTTCGGGCCTTAAGACGGCCGTGACGCTCTACATTGAGCAGGAGACCAAAGCCGGGCGTACGATTCATCTGCCCGACCTGGCGGCTTCGTTCGAGGCCGCGGTCTTTGACGTTCAGTACAAGAAGGCCAAGAACGCGCTGCATGCCACCGGATGCAAGGAGTACTGCATCGGCGGCGGCGTCTCGGCTAACCCGCATCTGCGCGAGATGATGATCAAGAAGCTCGGGCGCCAAGGCATCCGCGTGACGGTGCCGCCTCTCTCGGCATGCACCGACAACGCCGCCATGATCGCAGAGGTTGCCCGCCGTAAAATCGACCGAG
>CABRZJ010000080.1:0-7126 GCA_902475425.1 uncultured Collinsella sp. | reverse complement strand
CGATGCTCCTGTTTTTGGCCATCACCTCGGTGACGTGCGGTATGTCGATTGCCAACGTGATGAACGAGAATCTGGAGCGCTATAATCCGGCCGACATGTCGCAGACGTATGTCTATTACACGCCCGATACGCTCGACTTCTACAAAGAGTCTTTCAATCCGTCTGAGGCCGATCGAATGGTGCTGGCCGATAGTACGGTCGATTTGTACTCCGCATGGCACGGCGATCGTATCGATCACGATAACGTTGCAGACGGTATTAAGGGCAAGTCGGCGGACAACAACGACGAGACCGGCAAGAAGGTCAATATCGCTGATGTTGCCGGTGAGCATGTGCAGATCGATTCGTATCTGAGTTACCCGCTTGGCGGCTCGGATCCTTCGGTGACTCCAAGTGAGATGTGCAAGACCATGGGCGAAAAGCTTCCCAAGGCGTTCGGGGGTAGCAATGCCGATGCGATGGGTCTGTTTGTGACGCCGGCGAGCCAGTACAACAAACTGCGTCAGATGATGGGCGAGGAGCCGGTACACATCGGTCACGACCAGTATCTGCTCACGTGTGATATGGGCGGCGAGCTGGTCGACCTGTACACCAAGTATATGGCTGGCGGCCATGCCCTTACCTTGGGCGGGCATACGCTCAAGCCCGCAACCGATAAGTCGGACGAAGATGCGGCGGCCATCGCCAACTCGGCGATGGGCAGTAATCCGGGTACCGTCGTCGTTGCCGACGAGCTGTTGTCCCAACTTAATCTGCAGCCGTATTCCAGTAGCCTGCTCGTTAACTACAAACAAGGGATGGATACGACCGAGGCAGACGAGAGTATTAAATACACTGTGCTCGACAATCTGCTCGTTGACGGCAAGGAGCCGGGGTCGTGGGGAACCTTCATCACACGCTCCGAGATGTACGCGCAAGCAGCGCAAATGAACGGTCTTATTAGCTACCTAGCCATCTACATCGGCTTTGTATTGGTCGTTGCATGCGCGGCGATTCTGTCGATCCAGCAACTCTCCAACGTGGCCGACGGCAGCCGCAGCTATCGTGTGCTGGCACAGATCGGCTGTGAGGACCGCCAGATTCGCCATTCGGTGATGGCGCAGCAAGCGGTGTTCTTCCTGTTCCCTCTGGCAGTGGGCCTGGCGCACTCCTTTGTGGCACTTAAGGTGATCATCGAGCTGGTGAGCATATTCGGAAATATGAGCATCGGTGGCACCGTGGGCCTCACCTGTGCAATCTTCCTGGCAGCCTACGGCGGCTACTTCCTGGTGACCTACCTCATGAGCACCGGCATGGTGCGAGCCGCCATCGCCACCCGCTACAGCGAGTAACTCGTTCAGCTTGGAATTATCGTAGGTTGACCATAGGTCAGCGAAAACGCCCCTAAGCGAGCAAGGTGACGTGAAAGAGGAGGGAAGCGTACTTCGGTACGCGACCGACGATTGAACGTCAGATTGCCGCTTAGGGGCGTTTGCAGCGTCGAGCCGTTACGCGGTTTGGTAAAACCGCGTAACTTCATCGTAGAAGCACGCTTGCGGGCGGCGGATGCTCGTCTCCTGTCGCCCGCTCACCGAGGCCCGGCAATTGCCTTAATATCTTAAGGACCTCGATTTGTCCAAGACTGAGCGAAGGAGCTCATCATGAGCGACGGAAAGAAAAAGCTTTCCTTCTTGACGGTCATTTCGACCATCATCTGCGTCGTCTTCGTTTGCGAGGCCGCCGCTCCTGCTGCTGCCATTGGCAACCAGCAGTTCTTCTGGTGGATCTTCCTGATTCTGACCTTCCTGCTCCCTTATGGCATGGTCGTTGCCGAGCTCGGCACTACCTATGACGGTGAGGGTGGCATTTACGACTGGGTACGCGATGGCCTGGGCGACAAGTGGGGCGCCCGCATTTCGTACTACTACTGGGTTAACTACCCGCTGTGGATTGCCTCGCTGGCCACTATGTTCCCGGACATTTTGGGCATGGTCTTTGGCGTCGAGTTCAATCTGATTGCCAAGATTGGTATCGACCTTGCCTTTGTGTGGATCGTCTATCTTATGGGTCGCTCCAAGGCTGCCGACTCCGAGTGGGTCCTGAACGGCGGCGCCATCATCAAGGTTGCCGTTGCCGTTATCGTCGGCGCTTTGGGCATCTGGTACGCCATGGAGAACGGCTTTGCGAACGATATGTCCGCTGCCACCTTCTTGCCCGAGCTCACCAACACCAACGCGCTTGGCTACCTGTCGATCATCATCTTTAACTTCATGGGCTTCGAGGTCATCTGCACCATGACCGACGATATGGCCGATCCCGCTCGCGATATCCCCAAGGCTATCATCGTCGGCGGCCTGTCCATCGCCGTGATCTACTTGTTCGCTGGCTTTGGCATCGGCGCTGCTGTGTCGGCCGATTCCATCGATCCCGACTACGGCATGATCTACGCTGTCCAGACTATTGTGGGCGATTCCATGATCTTTAAGGTCATCTGCATCGCCTTCCTGATCACGCTGTTCGCCAACATGGCTGCCTGGTCCTTCGGCGTCAACTCCGTCGCTCGCTATGCTGCCGAGCATGGCAACATGCCCAAGGTCTTCGCCTCGATGATCTCGGATGACGACATGCCCAACGGCGCCAACCTGGTCAACGCCATCGTTGCCTCCCTGGTGCTGTGCCTGCAGCTCGTTCCCATCGACGCCATCTCCAACGGTGTCTTCTGGATGCTCTTCGGCACCTCCGTCGTCTTCCTGCTGCTGACCTACATCCCGATGTTCCCGGCGTTCCTCAACCTTCGTAAGAACGACCCCAACCGCGAGCGTATCTTCACGTTCCCGTTTAAGGGCGCCATGATGAAGGTCATGCTGGCCATCCCCTGCATCGAGCTGGTCCTGGCCATCGTTGCAACGCTGGTGCCGTTCTCTGCCGCTGAAATTGGCGACAAGCTCCCGATGATCGTTATCTTCATCGTGCTCGTGCTCATCGGCGAGGTCGTCCGCGTCGTCAGCGCTAAGGGCCGCAAGGAAGAGTACAAGGGTCTGACCCCTGAGCTCGCAGCCCAGCGTCTCGCTGAGGAGGCCGCCGAGGCCGAGGAGAACTAGAGCACCCGGTTCTGGGGCTCCAACCCTCCTCGTGTACCAACGCGCGCTTCGTCGGGCTTGTCGCTCCCGACTCCGGGCACTCCGGCCTCTTTGGAGGCGTGCCCAAGCGACGGGTTTGCTAACCATTCCCCGGGGTGGGTGTGAGCGATAGCTCCGGTAACCACCGCCCACCCCAATCTCTCTTCCGTATCCTTCGTGCGTTTTGTCTCCGCGCACTTGGTTACGTCGTCGCTTGCCGGTGCGACTCCGTGAAAACCGGCGCCGGGCGCCCCGACCTTTGCCGGGGAACGGGCGCCTACCATCTCTTGGTTTTAGGCTGCGGGTAACCCGCCCGCAGCAAGCGATCGTTCGATTTGGAGGAAATCTTATGCGTACGATCACCGAGTCCGAGTCCACCCCCAAGGCCGATGGCTTCTTTATGCCCGCCGAGTTCGCCCCGCAGGATCGCGTGTGGATGGGCTGGCCCCACCGCACCGACACCTGGGCCCACGGCGCCAAGCCGGCCCAGAAGCAGTATGCCGCCATCGCCCGCGCCATCTCCGAGTTCACCCCGGTCTATATGTGCGCCAACCAGGTCGACTACGCCAACTGCAAGGCCGTCTTCGAGAACGACGAGAACGTCACCGTCATCGAGATGACCACCGACGACGCCTGGTTCCGCGACACCGCTGCCACCTACGTCATCAACGGCAAGGGCGAGAAGCGCGCCAACCACTGGCACTTCAACGCCTACGGCGGCCTCGTCGACGGCCTGTACTTCCCGTGGGACAAGGACGAGCAGATCGCCCTCAAGATGGCTGAGCTCTCCGGCTGCCGCCGCTATCGTCCCGACGACATGATCCTCGAGGGCGGTTCCATCACCGTCGACGGCGAGGGCACCCTTGTCGTGACCGACCAGTGCCTGCTTTCCCCGGGCCGCACCTGCTCTGCAGTGCTCGAGGAGGAAGAGGATCCCGAGTCCATCTGGCCCAAGTTCCACAAGAAGTTTGAGCCCTGGAGCGAGGAGCTTCGCGCCTACATGGACGAGCACCTCAAGGATTACCTGGGCGTCGAGAAGGTCATCTGGGTCAAGGAGGGCATCGACCCCGAGGAGACCAACGGTCATATCGACGACGTCGCCACGTTCATCGCTCCGGGCGTCATGGCCTGCATCTGGACCGACGATCCCGAGTATCCGTTCTACGAGCAGTGCCACGCTGCCTACGAGACCCTCTCCAACGCCGTTGACGCCAAGGGCCGCAAGATGAAGGTCTACAAGCTCTGCATGCCCGTGAACCCGCTGTTCATGGACCAGGCTTCCTGCGACACCATCGACGCCGACGAGAACGCCGAGCCGCGCGTTGCCAACGAGCCGCTGATCGCCTCCTACATGAACTACCTGGTCACCAACCACGGCGTTATCGTCCCGCAGTACGGCGACGAGAACGACCAGCTGGCCGTCGACACGCTCCAGAAGATCTACGACGAGGTCTGGGGCGAGGGCGTCTACAAGTGCGTCGGCGTTCAGTCCGAGCAGGTCGTCTTCGGTGGCGGCAACATCCACTGCATTACTCAGCAGGAGCCGTCCGCGTAATTGTCTGTCTTCCCGAGGCACGGCACCTTCCCGTTCATTCGTCGCTTGCGTACCAAAGTACGCGGCGCTCCTCTTTCACGGGAATCTGCCGCACCTCAGAAACCCAGCCGATCAATCGGACAGTCGGTGAATCGCACCGTGACCATCTCGGGGCATTGATGGTCGGTTTATTCGATGTCTTGGTCGGCTGGGTTTTTCTTTGGACACTCCGTTGCCTCCACTTCGGAGTGCCCGCCTCTTTGATTGAGTACGCGTCTGATCTGGGATTTATTGCGGGTTAGGCCAATTGTTCGCTTGAATATCCCAGGTCAGACGCGTCTTCAATTGCCAAAAGATTCCGGTCGCAATCGCGGCCGTTTTGATCGGAGTATCTATGTACCAGCGTATCGTTATCTACACGCGCCTGTTCCGCGAGCGTTGGTCCAACAATTGCATCCTCTCTTCTCTTTGGGATGGCACCTGCACCGGTGACGCGGCCTGCAACCCTACCTTGGGCTGCGCCTTCGGTACAGATGCCATCCTTTTTGCTGTAGGGGAAGCGTGCCATGGCAGGTAAAAAGTTCTCCCTGTTCGAGGTCATCCTCTCGGTTATCTGCGTTGTCTTTACCATCGAGGCGGCTGCTCCGGCATCTGCCATGGGTAACGTGCAGTTCTTCTGGTGGATCTTCCTTATCATTACGTTTTTGCTTCCCTATGGCCTGGTGGTGGCCGAGCTCGGTACGGCGTTCGATTCCGAGGGCGGCCTGTACGACTGGGTTCGCCTGGGCTTGGGAGACCGTTGGGGTGCACGCTGCTCCTGGTGCTATTGGGTCAACTTTCCACTGTGGGTGGCAAGTATCGCCTGCATGTTCCCCAGTGTCATCAATGCGGTATGGGGCATCGAATTTTCGCTTGGGGTCCGAATTGCCATCGAGCTTACCTTTGTGTGGGGCGTCACGGTCATGGCAATGCAGCCGGTGGCCGAGGCCGATTGGGTCATGGATGGCGGCGCCGTCATCAAGGTGCTCATTACCGCCGTGGTGGGAATCATCGGCATCTGGTTTGCCTGCAACAACGGCTTTGCCAACGATATGTCGTTTAAGACCTTTGTCCCCGATCTGGGAGACACTAACTCACTGACGTATCTTTCAATCATCCTATTCAACTTTATGGGCTTTGAGGTGGTCGCGACCTTTGCCAGCACGATGAAAAACCCGTCGCGTGATATCCCCAAGGCGGTTATCGCCGGCGGCGTTGCCATTGCGGCCATTTACATCATCTGTGGCGTTGGCATTGGGGCCGCGGTCCCCACCGAGCAGCTTTCGCTCGATTCGGGCATTGTGGACGCGGTCGGCGCCATGGTGGGGCGCAGCCACCCGCTGACAATGATCGTGGGCGTGGCCTTTTTGGTGACGCTGTTCGCCAACATGATCTGCTGGAGCTTTGGCGTCAACAACGTGGCGAGCTATGCCGCGCGCCATGGCAACATGCCGCGTCCCTTTGCACTGGTGTCCAAGAGGACCGGCATGCCCAACGGCTCGGCACTCATTAACGGTTGTTTTGCCAGCTTGGTGCTGCTACTTCAGATTCCGCTGGGCGAGGGTTCCGACGTCTTTTGGGTCTTCTTTTCGATGAACGTCGTCTTTCTGCTCATGAGCTATATCCCGATGTTCCCGGCGTTTTGGCGCCTGCGCAAATACGACGACCGCCCGCGTGTGTTCCGCGCGCCCTTCGAGGACAAGGTGCTTGCGGTAGCGCTTGCGGTGCCGGTGGTAGAACTCGTGCTTTCGATTGTTGCGACAATCGTGCCGCTTAACAGCTCGCCCGCCGAGATGTCAAAGTTGCCGATCCTCATGGGAGTGGTGATCGGCGTGTTGCTGGGCGAGGTTTCGCGCCTCATATCGCGCCGCGGCCGCAGTGTCGACAATCCCGGCGTCGGTGCAAGGGAGTCAGGTTACTTTGCATCAAAATAGTAGCGCCGCGAGTTGCGCGGCGCTTGATGCATCTTGGATTACTGTTCGCGGTGCTCGGGATCAGAAGCGAGCTTAGGCGCAAAGTAGGGGACGTGGCCCAGGTAAGGGCAACTGTCCGAACGCTCGTCGACAACGCAGGGGATATCTTCGTAGGTGAGTGAGTCGCTCAGGCGGGCGATGGTCTTGGCGGCAGGAGCGACGAGCATCTTGAGCGGTGCGATAGGCGCCATGGCATCTCCTTTCTTGCATGCGACCCGTGTTTTGGCGCGAATGTATACGCCGCCAGTCTAGCATTCCGCCGAGGAGAGCTCCAAACCACCACAAAGGGGATGGGCAGATGCAAGTGAGTAGACTTATTTGGATATGCCGAGCACACCGCGACAAATACTCAATAAAACCGACGCTCCTATAAGTTGTCAAGAGGCAGTTTGCGGGAGCGCTCTCTCCAATTCGCACAGGAGCTCGTAATACCTCCTCTCCAGCTTCGTCGACCGCCGTTTCCCCCGTTCCAGGTGCCCGAG
>CABRZJ010000079.1:0-7399 GCA_902475425.1 uncultured Collinsella sp. | reverse complement strand
ATGGGTCGCTGGCATGCGCGCCGCAGCCGATAGCGACCAGATCGTCGACATGGAGCTCGCAGCCTTTGCCGCCGCCGGCTCCATGCAAATGCCACTCGACCGCACCAACACCACCATCAGCTGCATCGTCACCAACGTTGAGCTCACCAAGGCTCAGGCCACCAAGGTCTCCCAGATGGCCGCAGACGCCTATGCGCACGCCATCCGCCCCACGCACACCACGAACGACGGTGACACCATCTACACCCTCGCCAGCGGCAAACTGGGCGCCCAGGCAAGCGCCGCCGTTCCCCTAGACCTACTGGGCATGCTCGCCGTAAGGGCCCTACAGACCGCCATCGTAAACGGAGCCAAAACCGCCAAAACCTCCCACGGCATCCCCGGCGCCGCGAAGTAGCCTAACCTGACCGGTTGCCCGGTGGGGCTTGGTTATGTTTGCTGCTCTACAGTCCTGGCTCGCACGAAGAGCACATTAAGTGCTCTTCGGCTCGTGCGGAACTCGCGACAAACATAACCAAGCCCCACCGGGCAACCTACCAACCAGATTCTTTTCAGCCCAGGCCCCTGTGTACCGCGCGTCGAAGATCTTCAAATTCAAATAAACTGACAATCGATTCTTATAGCAGAGGCCCCTGTGTACCGCGCGTCGAAGATCTTCAAATTCAAATAACCTGACAATCGATTCTTATAGCAGAGGCCCCTTGGCCTTTAGTTTGATACAAGTTCCGCACGAGCCGGAAAGCACTTAATGTGCTTTCCGTGCGAGCAGGACTGTTCGCAGTAGCAAACTAAAGGCCAAGGGGCCCAGTCAACCTATCAGCAGCGATTACTCAGCAGCTAGTTGAATTTGAAGATCTTTGAGGCAAGACGGTATAGGCCGAGTGTGGTTTTGTCACCGGCACGACCGCGCAGATTGGTGAAGAACCCGACCACGCCGTAGCGGGCACGACGATACATGCGCTCGTCATAGGCCTTCAAATCATTCCACAGCGTCTTTAGGCGCTCGTCGGCGCAATCTTCCTCGGAAAGCTTGGTGAGCACCGAGCAAATCGCCATCATCATGGTGAAGTACCCCATCATGTACGAACGCAAGCGCGACGACTCAACATCGCTGTACAGATGGTACGACTCCATCATGATACGTGTAACACGGAACTGCTGGTCCAGACGCTTGACCATCGTTGCCTCGTTGACGCTCTGGCCTTCGCGACCGATAAAGTAGCGGTAGAGGTCGATGTCGGCGTAGTACATGGTCTTGCAACGCGGTAGCGGCACGTAGGCGTAGATGTTGTCCACATAGAACGTGTGCGGCGGCATGGGAAGGTTGGACTCGCGCAGCACATCCGTGCGATAGCACAGGCTGTGCATGAGTAGGTTCTGGTCCAGGCGGAAATGACCGATCTGATCCCAGGAAAAGATCTTTTTGCGCGGCAGGGCAAATTTGTAGCCAATAGCGGTATGCGTGCCCTCGTAAACCTTCTCGTACACGTAGTTCGAGATAAACAGGTCAACGCGCTGGTCACGCTCTTCAAAGCCACGCAGAATCGACAGTATAGTCGAAAGAGCCGCAGCATCGAGCCAGTCATCCGAGTCGACGACCTTGTAGTAGGTGCCCTGTGCCTCGCGCAGACCCGAAAGGACGGCAATACCGTGGCCGCCGTTCTCCTGGTGCACCGCGCGAATGATACCGGGATAACGTGCCTCCCACTCGTCGGCCTTATCGGCCGTCTCGTCCTTGGAGCCGTCGTCCACTACGATAATCTCGATATCGGTGGCGTAATTGCTCCCCTCCAAGATGGAGGTGATGCAATGGTCCATGTCCTTGGCGGCGTTATACGAGGGAATACCGAATGTTATGACTTTATGCATGGCAGGCGATAATCTCATCCGAAAGATCGAGGGCGGAATTGGTCACAGCGTCCATATCGTAGTAACGATACTCGGCCAGACGACCCACCGGGTGGAAGTTCGTCAGGTTCTGGACGCGCTCAAGATAGCGCTCATAGAGCTCACGGTTCTCGGGCTCAAGAATGGCGTAGTACGGCGTCTCGCCCGAGCCGGGCGTATAGGCCTTGGAATACTCCTTCATGATGGTGGTCTTGCCGGGCAGGATCTGACCGGTCATGTTCTTGAACTCGGTAATGCGCGTGTAGTCCTCGCTCGTGGTGTAGTTGACGGTGCCCACGGGCTGGAACTGGTCCATATCGAGCGTCTCGAACTTCATGTCGAGCGTGCGGTACGGTAGCGCGCCCAGATCGAGATTGAACAGCTCATCGAGCGGACCGGTGTAGACGATCTCGCCACCATAGACCTTGCCGTCGATCTTGACGGTAGTCTCGTCGATTTCAAAGAGGTCACGGGCGTCCACGTCGCAGAACACGTCGATCAGGTCGTGGTCGAGCATGTGCTCAAAGAGCGCCGTGTAGCCCTCCTGCGGCATGCCCTGGAAGGGAGCTTGCGGGAAGTAGCGGTCATCATCGCCCACAAAGACGGGAACGCGGCCGGTGATCGAGGGATCGATCTGATCGGGCGTCTGGCCCCACTGCTTCATGGTGTAATGCAAAAAGACGTTCTCGTAGACGTAATCGGCGACCTCGGCAAGATCCGGGTCGTTCTTCTTACGCAGCTCCATAATGGGCACCTTGACATCCTTGCCAAAGGTCTCCACGAGCTTCTGATACAGCTCCTCGCCGCGCTCGTCACCAAAGGCGAGCTTGAGACTCGCATGGTTGAAGGGCACGGGCATAAGGGTACCGTTGATGTTGGCGAGTACCTTGTGCTGATAATCCGTCCACTTGGTAAAGCGCGACAGGAAATTGTGCACGCGCTCGTTAAAAGTGTGATAGATATGCGGACCGTACTCGTGGATCAGGATTCCGGCCTCGTCAGTGCAGTCATAGGCATTGCCCGCAATGTGGCTACGGCGCTCCAAAACGGCAACACGATAGCCGATGGTCTCGGCAAGACGGCGGGCGCAAACGGCACCGGCATATCCAGCACCGACGACAATCATGTCGTACGCGCCGGCGTTAAAGCCTTCAGGCAGGCCTGAGGTAATCTGCATCGATACTCCTTGTCAAAAGCCACGGGCTCGTTAGCTGGGCTTTTCTCGAACATTCTTCGAGACATATTTATCAGAGCGATTATAGCGCTAATGCGTCCTATAATGAGCTTGCCACACAAGGAAAGCTCAAGCACCGCGGCGTACATAATTGAAAGGTAAACCCGCTAGCAGCGGGTTTATTCGTGAACAGCCGGGTGCCTGGAGCTTAGCGAAACGCTTGTAAGGAGTAACATGAGCGATTTCCTAAACCGTATGAAGTCTGCCGCCAAGGCCGACCTTAAGACGATCGTCCTGCCCGAGGGCGAGGATCCGCGCACTATCGTCGCGGCCACCAAAATCATCGAGGAGGGCCTGGCAAAGATCGTCATCCTGGGCAACCCCGACGAGATCAACGTTCCCGGCGCTACCGTCATCGACCCGCGCAATGCCGAGAAGCACGAGGAGTACGCGCAGAAGTTTGCCGAGCTCCGCGCCAAGAAGGGCGTTACCATCGAGCAGGCTCGCGCCCAGGTGATGGACGCCACCTACTTTGGCACCATGATGGTCAAGATGGGCGATGCCGACGGCCTGGTCTCCGGCGCCTGCCACTCCACCGCCGACACCCTGCGCCCCGCGCTTCAGATCCTCAAGACCGCCCCGGGCACCAAGCTGGTCTCGGCCTTCTTCGTGATGTGCACCGACACCCCGCAGTTCGGCACTGACGGCACGCTGATCTTCGCCGACTGCGGCCTCAACATCAACCCGTCCTCCGACGAGCTCTCCGAGATCGCCATCGCCTCCGCTCACTCCTGGTCCACCTTCATGGGCAACGTTGAGCCGCACGTGGCCATGCTCTCCTACTCCACCATGGGCTCCGCTGGCGGCGAGGTCGCCAAGAAGGTCCAGGAGGCTGTGAAGTTCTGCAAGGAGAAGGCTCCCGAGCTCGCCATCGACGGCGACCTGCAGCTCGATGCCGCTATTGTCCCCACCGTCGCCCAGCTCAAGGCTCCCGGCTCCTCCGTCGCTGGTAAGGCCAACGTGCTCGTGTTCCCCGACCTCGAGGCAGGCAACATCGGCTACAAGCTGGTCCAGCGCTTCGCCGGCGCCGACGCTTACGGCCCCATCCTGCAGGGCATCGCCAAGCCGGTCAACGACCTTTCGCGCGGCTGCTCTGCCGACGACATCGTGGGTGTCGTGGCCATCACCGCCGTCCAGGCTCAGATGGCTGAGTAGCAGACATATCCCCGCCGAAGGCAGCGCAGGTTAACCCCTGAAAACGTCCTCGACCAATGAAACGCCCCCGTTCTGCTCCTTCGGAGCTACGAACGGGGGCGTTTCTGGTCTGCGGAGTGTTTTCAGGGGTTAACCTGCGCTGCCTTCTACCGTCACGTGGCATTCAGGGCATCTGGAGTGGACGGCGGCTTGGCTACGAGCTGGAGCTGAGGATCTGAATGGTCGGGTTCCGTTGCTGGAAGTGCAGGCGTTGCCGGCGATGGTCACTTTGGGACTGGAATTTCCGCCTGCTAGCAAAAAGGCCTCCCGAGCTGCTGCTCAGGAGGCCTTTCGTTCGATCACAAGCGAACGCGTTAGTTGTTCTTGGTCAGACGCTCGACGTCGTGGGCGATCATGTATTCCTCGTCGGTGGGGATGACCATGACCGTGACGGCGGAACCGGCGGCACTGATAACCTGCGGGCCGTTGCCCACAGCCTCGCGGTTCTTGTTGTTGTCGATGCGTACGCCCAGCCACTCAAAGCAGTCGCAGAAGGCCTTGCGGATCGACCAGTCGTTCTCGCCGATGCCGGCGGTAAAGGTGATGGTGTCCACGCCCGCCATGGAGGCGATCATGGAACCGGCCTGCTGCATGGCCTTGTATGCGAACATATCGAAGGCGAGCAGGCAGCGCTCGTCACCCTCGGAGGCGCGCGTACGGATGTCGCGGGCGTCGTTGGAGATGCCCGAGATGGCAAGCAGACCAGACTGCTTGTTCATCATGTCGTCGACTTCCTGGTAACTGTATCCGCCCTCGCGCTGCAGGTAGCACACGGTGGCCGGGTCAATGGAACCACAACGGGTGCCCATCATCAGGCCGTCGAGCGGCGTGAGACCCATCGTGGTGTCGCGGCACACGCCGTCCTCGATAGCAGCGAGCGAAGCACCGTTGCCCAGATGGCACGAAAGCAGGCGGTGGCAGCGCGAGCCCAGGATCTCCTTGGCCATCATCCACTCGTAGCGGTGGCTCGTACCGTGTGCGCCGTACTTGCGCAAGTGGTACTTGTCGCACACGTCCTTGGGCAGCGCGTAGGTGTAGGCGACCTCGGGCATGGTCATGTGGAACGAGGTGTCGAAGACGGCCACGTTGGGCAGCTCCGGATACTTCTCGCGGCAATATTCGATTGCCGCGGCCTCGCCGTAATTGTGCAACGGAGCGAGCGGGGCCACCTCAAGGATCTTAGCCATGACCTCATCGTCGACGACCGCGGAATCATCGAAGTGCCAGCCACCCTGAACGATGCGATGCCCAATGCCATCAATCGTAAAGTCGGTCTTCTCGAGCTCCTCGAGCACGCGAGCGATAGCAGAGCGATGATCGGGGAAGGGGACCTCCTCGGTCTGCTTGGCGCCACCGTTCTCGGAGTGGCCGAAGATGCCCATGCCCGATCCGATACGCTCGCAGTTGCCCTTGGCGAAAACCTCGCGGGTATCGGTATCCAAAAGCTGATATTTAAGGCTTGAGCTGCCGGCGTTGACAACAAGTACGTTCATGAGACTCCTTTGCAGTGCAATACGGTCGACGCAGACCCCTTAAGGCGGCCGCATTTTAATAAGAAGTTATCACAACTTAATAAATAGCTATCAGGCATATCGCCCAACGAGCATAAAAGGGGGGCCGAACGGCGCTCGGTCGTCCAGCCCCTCCCCTCTTGCAATTACTTGCCGTTGACGATGCGCTCGACGTCGGAAGCGATCATGAACTCCTCGTCCGTGGGGATGACGAAAATCTTGACCTTGGAATCCTTGGCGGACAGGCACCAAGCGCCGTCGCCACGCAGGGCGTTGCGGGCATGATCCATCTTGACGCCCATAAAGGCCAGACGGTCGGCCACGCCAGCGCGGACAGCCGGAGCGTGCTCGCCGATGCCGGCAGTAAAGACCAGGGTGTCCATACCGCACATAGAAGTAGCCATCTCGGCAACCTTGGCGGCAATCTTGTAGACAAACATGTCGAAGGCGAGCTGAGCATCGGGGTCACCAGCGGCGGCGAGCTCCTCGACGTTGCGGCAGTCGTTGGTCTTGCCGCCGGTCACGGCCAAAAGGCCGGACTTCTTGTTCATCATCTCATCGACCTCATCGAAGGTGTAGCCGCCCTCGCGCTGCAGGTAGCACACGGTAGCCGGGTCGATGGAGCCACAGCGGGTGCCCATCATGACGCCGTCGAGCGGGGTGAGACCCATGGTGGTGTCCATGCACTTGCCATCCTCGATGGCGCACAGGGAAGCGCCGGAGCCGATATGGCACACGACGACCTTGCGGGCCTCGCCGTTGGTCATCTCGGCGACCTTCTTGGAGATGTAGCGGTAGCTGGTGCCGTGGGCGCCGTACTTACGGATGTGCAGCTTGTCGCAAACATCCTTGGGAAGGGCGTAGGTCTTGGCGACCTCGGGCATGTTGAAGTGGAAAGCGGTGTCGTAGACCGTAACGTTGGGCAGATCGGGATACTGCTCCAGGCAGTACTCGATAACGTTGGCCTCGGGGTTGTTGTGCAGCGGCGCCAGCGGGGCGACCTCGCGGATCTTGGCGAGGACGTCCTCGTCGACGAGGGAGGAATCACCAAAGTACCAGCCACCCTGAACGATACGGTGACCAATGCCCTCGATCTTGACGCCGTTGGCCTCGAGGTCCTTCAGAACGACCTCGATGGCGACCTTGTGGTCGGGGAACTCGATGTTCTCGGTCACCTTCTTGGAACCGTTGGCAGCGTGGGTGAAGGTACCGCCGGTAAAGCAGACGCGCTCGCAGGAGCCCTTTGCGGACACCTTGTGGGACTTGGTATCGATGACCTGATACTTAAGGGTCGAAGATCCTGCGTTGACGACCAGAACGTTCATGTGTCTCCCTACTAACAGGCGGTGTGGCGCCGCCAGGTTACATACGCTTCAATAATAAACCCAAACGCCCTCGCGCTCGGGTTTATTGCGTTGATATATAAGTTATCGGTGCTTGAGCTTCCGTTTCATTGCAAGGAAGAAGCGCCCTCAGATGAGGTTCTCGCCCAGGTTTTTGCCGCCGAGGACGTGCATATGGAAGTGCATGACGGTCTGGCCGGCGTTGACGCCCTTGTTGGAGATGACGCGGA
>CABRZJ010000078.1:0-8009 GCA_902475425.1 uncultured Collinsella sp. | reverse complement strand
GCCCAGGATGCCGCCCTCATGGGCGATCCCGCTGCCGATTCCACGCAGGTCCCCGCGCCCACCTACCAGCACAGCTCGCTCGACTGGCGCGACTGGTGGTGCTCTGACGACGCTCAGATTTACCAGTTCATCGGTCAGGACAACATCTATTTCTACTGCATCGCGCAGACCGCCATGTGGGAGGCCCTGGGTTGGGACCTCACGCAGAGCACCGTCAGCGCCTGCTACCACCTGCTCTACATGGGCAAAAAGGCGAGCTCGTCCTCGCAGACGCCTCCCCCGCCGGCAGACGACCTGCTCAACCACTACACCTGCGAGCAGATGCGCGCGCATTGGCTGTCGCTCGGCCTGTCCGAGAAGCCGGTGAGCTTTAGCCCCAAGGCATACGACACGCGCGTGACCGGCAAGGACAAGGACGGCAACGAGGTGCGCGCCTGCGACGACAAGCGCGTTATCGACCCCGCCCTTAAGGAGAGCGCCCTTTTGACCGGCGTGTTCAACCGCCTGGCCCGCAGCTGCTTCTACGGCGTCGCCGTCAAGGAGGGCGACGAGAGTCCCTATCGCAACGGTTGCATCCCCGCCGGTGCCGCTTCTGACACCGTGGTCGAAGCCGCCCAGCAGGCAGCCCTCGCCTTTGAGCAGGCCATGTACAAGTTCGAGACGCACCGAGCGCTCGCTGTGTGCGACGACTACCTGCGCGCCGCCAACAAGCGCTGGAGCGATGCCTCCAAGGCCGCCAACAAGCTCGAGGGCGAGCCGGCCAACGCCGCCATGACGCAGGCCCTCGTCGACGCCTTTACCGAGCTGCGCGTAGCGACCGTGCTCATGCACGGCATCGTGCCGGCCGGCTGCGAGCTCATCTGCGAGTACTTCGACGTTGACCCGGTCGCCTTCTTTAGCTGGGATAACATCTTCGCCTCCACGGACGAATTTGTGGAGAGTCTGGGCGAGAAGCCCGGCGAGCACCGCGTAAAGCCGCTGCCCCCGCGCTTCGACTTCTTCAGCAAGCACGAGAGCCAGTACTAAAGCACGCCAGTAGCGGCGTGCCCGGAAAGTAATCAATTTGGGACGGGAAGGAAAGACGGATGTCCAAGCCGCGTCGTCGTAAGCAGAAAAAGCAGGTCAAGGCCGAGCTCAAGCTCAGGCAGTTTGCTGCTACCGAGCTTTCCGACCAGCTTGCCGCCCTTCCCTGCGCCGCCGACCTGCCGCGCTTTATGGTCGACACGGTCGCCGGCGCCTATGCGCCCGCCGATGCCAAGCTCATGATCGAGGGCTTCGGCGCCGCGGCCACACGCCCGGTCACGCTGCGCGCCAACACGCTCAAGGCGACCGCCGAGGACATCGCTGCGGCGCTCGATGCCGCCTGCATCGCCCACCAAACCGTTACCTGGTATCCGGACGCCTTTATCCTGCCCGAGGCCCAGGTTTCAGATCTGTGGGATCTCGACATCTACCGCGACGGCAAAATCTACCTGCAGAGCCTGTCATCCATGATGCCGCCGTTGGTCCTGGGCGCCCAGGCAGGCGAGGACATCCTGGACATGTGCGCAGCCCCCGGCGGCAAGACGACGCAGATCGCCGCCCTCACCCAGGGACAGGCGCACCTCACCGCCTGTGAGATGAGCATTCCCCGCGCCGAAAAGCTCGAGTCGAACCTCCATCGCCAGGGTGCCAAAAACGTGCCCGTCATGCGCATCGACGCACGCGAGCTCGACGAGTTCTTCCGCTTTGACCGCATCCTGCTCGACGCTCCCTGCACCGGCACGGGCACCGTCATCAGTGGCAACGAGAAAAGCCTGCGCGGCCTCACCGAGCAGTTGCTGAGCAAGTGCGCCCGCTCGCAGCGAGCACTTCTGGACCGCGCCATGGGGGCCCTCAAACCGGGCGGCACGCTCGTCTATTCGACCTGTTCGATCTTGCCGCAGGAAAACGAGGACGCCCTGCAAGAGGCCCTCGACAAGCATATGGACTGCGAGCTCATCCCCCTCGACGGCACGCCAAGCGAAAGTGAAGCACGACGCACCCAGGAAGCTGGTGAGGAGCCGCGCATCGAGTCCAACGCTCTGACCGAAGCCATTGCCGCGGGTCAGGTATCGGCCATCGTCAACGGCCTGCCCGGCACGCTCACCATTCCGCCTAGCCGCGACTTTGAGGGCTTCTACATTGCCCTGATCCGAAAACGCAGCTAGCGCACGGATCCAAAACTCAACAAGCTATCTCTGTGCGCGTTTGCCCTGCTGGTCGCGATGCTGTTTAAGCATCGCGCGCTCCTTGCGTTCGGCCCTTTTGCCCTTAATGGCCGTGACCACAAAGTAGATGACCGCGGCGGCAACGATTGCGGCCACACACAGGCCGATCGAGCCAAACATTGCTGTCAATTCCATACCGCGTCACCTCTCTTTTAAACGGGGCTTTCAAGATAGCACCTCGATACCCGCCACCACAGCTCCTTCACGTTCGCCGGCCCTTCGGTCTAACGGATGGCGCGGCGGGGAAAAATCAACTCGTCAAACGATTTAGCATTCGCAATTCCGGCTGCATCGCGCCGGCCATCATCACATAGAATCGAGCCTCCATGGATACCCTCAACGATCTAAATGAGCGCGTCGACGCCTTCGTCGGCACCAGCTCCTTCGACACGCCTGCGGCGGCAAACGACCAAGCTCCCATCGATGTGCCCGCCGAGGTGCACGAGGACATCGTCGCCTCGGTCGATTTTTCCGAGGTCGAGCTTGCAGACGAGTTCACCGAGCCCCAAATAGCCGTCACGCCCAACGGCCTGCTCCCTATGGAGCCCCTGCCCATCGACGGACGCCTACGCAAGGCTGCCCTTCGCATGCCCGACGAGATCGAGGAGGCCAGCGGCTTCACGCTCTTTGGCCGACGCATCAAGTCGCTCATTTACACCACCGATGTCGCGGTTATCCGCAACTCCAACGCCGACGCCGTCTTTGCGGTCTACCCTTTCACGCCGCAGCCCGCCATTACGCAAGCGCTGCTGACCGTCGCCGAGTGCCCGGTCTTTGTAGGCGTGGGTGGCGGAACTACGACCGGTAAGCGCTCCGTGCAGATGGCAGCCGTCTCCGAGATGCAGGGCGCGGCGGGCTGCGTGGTCAACTCCCCCGCTACTGCCGAGATGGTCGAGCACATCACCAACATCGCCGACATCCCCGTCATCGCCACGGTCGTTCGCTGCGACGACGATGCCCACGCCAAGGTGCGCGCTGGAGCCAAGATTCTCAACATCGCCGCCGGCAAGAACACGCCCCAGGTCCTACGCGAGCTGCGCGAGCACTATCCCAACCTGCCGCTTATCGCGCCGGGCGGCAAGACGCCCGAGAGCATTCGCGAGACCATCGCCGCCGGCGCCAACGCCATCATCTGGACACCGCCTTCGGCCCAGCAGCTGCAGACCGACATGATGCAGCGTTATCGCAAGATGAAGGAAGACGCCACACCTGTCATCTCGCGCGACGACGTGCCCATTATCGACCAGGTCGCCGCCGCCGAGGTCAGCCAAGTCGAGAACATGAATCCCGATGTGCCGATTCCCGACGAAGTCATCGAGCGCGTCGCTTCGATCCACGAGCGCGTCGAGGAGCATCGCGCCAACCGCGGCCTCAAGCCGTCACTGCACGGCTTTTTCTTCCGCGGAAAGAAACGCTAGCAAAACATCTTGGCCCGCCCCACAAACGTGAGGCGGGCCGTTTTCGTTTGAGCAATCATGCAGCGACGTGATGGGGCAAATTAATCCACGCGCTTGTCGCCCATAAAGAAGAGCGCCACCGTACCAGGTCCGGTATGCGAGCCAATCAGAGTACCGATGTCATTGATCTCAATCTTGCCTTTAAGCTGCGGAACCTGTTCCTCAATCAGCGCCGCGACCGCCTCGGCATCCTCGCGGCACGCCGACTGCGACATGATGCACTTACCCGAATAATCTGCACCGTCCTGTACGTGTGCCATCATGGTCTTAGCCATCTCGGAAATCGCGCGCTTCTTAGTGCGAATCTTCTCACGTGGCGACAGCTTACCTTCGCAATCGACCGTCATAAGCGGGCAAATCTTAAGCGCCGTGCCGATGATCGCGCTCGCGGCCGAAATGCGACCGCCGCGCAGGTAGCTCGACAGATCGGTCGAGAAGAACCAGTGGTGCAGGTTGAGCTTGTGCTCCTCGATCCAGGCAGCCGTCTCGTCGAGTGAAGCCCCACTATCGCGCACATCGGCGGCATATTCCAACAACAGGCCAAAGCCCGAAGACGCCGCCAGCGAATCGATGACGCGCACCTTGCCGCCCTCGGGATAGCGATCCGCAAGCATCTGCGCCGCGACGCAGGCCGATCCATACGTGCCCGAAATACCCGACGACAACGTCAGGTGCAGCACGTCTTTACCCTCGGCAACAAACGGCTCCCAAAACTCCTCGTACTCACCCACGCTCACCTGAGACGTCTTGGGCATGGCGCCCGCGGCAATCTGGGCAAAAAACTCGTCCGGCGTAATCGACTGATACAGATCGTCCGTATAGACAACATCGTCGATCTCGTAATGAAAACACACGACAGGGATATTGCGCGACGCAAAGAACTCACGGGTTCGATCGGCGGCGGATTCACAGGTCAGGACAAAATCACTCATATGAGGCTCCTTACTCATTGCTGCGCAAATTATCGCACAGTGAGCCTACATGCGGTACATATGTCCACTATTTACCAAATCGAACCAAAAATAGTGAACATCTTTACCACCATCGTCTCCACCGACCCGACGCATAAATATCTGAGAAAACACCCTCTGTCGTCTCCACCCGACCAACACATCTACCTCCACTAAATCGATTTACCAAACCGTTCGGCTAACAATTCGGCTGCCCATCCCCAATCGAAACAAAAGCGGCGCATACTGATAAACGTTTGACGCTGTTTATCAGTTTTACCAGCCCTATCGGAAGGTGTTTCATGGTCGCATTCGATCGCAATCCGCAAGACTTCAAGTATCTGCGCCTGCTGTCGAGACAGTTTCCCACCGAGCAATCCGCGTTTACCGAGATCATCAACCTCTCGGCCATCCTCAACCTGCCCAAAGGCACTGAGCATTTTATGAGCGACGTGCATGGCGAGTACGAAGCCTTTATGCACATCCTCAACAACTGCTCGGGCGTCGTGCGCGAGCATGTCGACGAAATCTTTGGCGAAACGCTCTCCTTTGACGAGAAGGGCGAGCTGTGCACGCTCATCTACTACCCGCGCGAGAAGATCGAGCTGGTCCGCAGCCAGCGCGAGGACTCGCCCACCTGGTACAAGACGATACTTGACCAGCTCATCATGGTTGCCCGGTCGCTTTCGAGCCGCTATACGCGCTCCAAGGTGCGTAAGGCCATCCCACGCGATTACGCCTACATCATCGACGAGTTGTTGCACACGCACCCGGACGAGAACAACTATCGCGTGCGCTATCACGAGCGCATCGTGGAGTCCATCCTAGAGACCGCCAGCGCCGACGACTTTATCGAGTCGCTTGCCTCGCTCATCAAGCGCCTGGCCGTCGACCACCTGCACCTGGTGGGCGACATCTTCGACCGCGGTGGCGGCGCGGCCAAGATTATGGACCGCCTGCTCACCTACCATTCACTCGACATCCAGTGGGGCAACCACGACCTGCTGTGGATGGGCGCTGCGGCCGGTGAGCCCGCCTGCATCGCCACGGTGCTGCGCAACAACCTACGCTACGACAACTACGAGATCCTGGAGAACGACTACGGCATCTCGCTGCGTGAGCTTGTCGCCTTTGCCGATGCCACCTACACCGCCGGTGAGTCCATCACCCCGCTGATCAAGGCGATCAACGTGCTGCTCTTTAAGCTCGAGGGTCAGATTATCCAGCGCCATCCCGAGTTCGACATGACCGACCGTCTGTTACTCGACAAGATCGACCACGACACCGGCACGGTCACGCTCGCCGACGGCAGCGTGTGGCCGCTCACGACCAACGACTTCCCCACCGTCGACCCGACGGACCCCTATACGCTCACGTCTCAGGAGCGGCACATCATCGACAAGCTCGTGTCCGAGTTTGTCACCGCCGATCACCTGCATCGCCATATCGATTTCCTCTATTCCCACGGCTCGATGTACAAGGTCGCCAACGGCAACCTGCTGTTCCATGGCTGCGTGCCGCTCAACGAAGACGGCACCTTTAGCAGCATGAACTGCCTGGGCACCTGGCACGCTGGCCGCGATTATCTCGATTTTTGCGACCACATCGCCCGCCGCGCCTGGCGCGTGGGCGACCGCGACGCCCTCGACTGGATGTGGTACCTGTGGATTGGCTTTAGCTCACCCGCCAGCGGACGCCTGGTGCGTACCTTTGAGCGCGCCTATATCGCCGATAAGAGCACCTGGGTCGAGCCGATGGACCCGTACTTTACGCTTACCAAGTCGCCCTCGGTCTGCGATGACATCATGCGCGAGTTTGGCGTCGCGCCCATGGCATGTTCACCGACCGGCCACATCATCAACGGCCACACGCCCGTTAAAACCACCAAGGGCGAGCAGCCCATCCGCGCCGAGGGCAAGCTGCTGGTCATCGATGGCGGCTTCTGCCGCGCTTACCATCCCAAGACGGGTATCGCCGGCTATACGCTCATCTCGAGCTCGCGCGGCTGCCGCCTCAAGTCGCACCGGGCCTTTACGACGGTTGCCGAGGCACTCACCCGCAACGTCGATATCGAAAGCGAGACCAACCGCTTTGACGAGGCCGACCGTCGCCGCATGGTGAGCGACACCGATTCCGGTGCCAAGATCCGCAGCCAGATCCAGGACCTGCGCCAGCTGCTCGATGCATATAGAAACGGTGCTATCGAGGAGCGCGCCTAGCACCACCCGTGGGGATTGGCTAAACTTGCTGAGTTTGTCATCCCCGCGGCGCCCCGGCGCCACCATAAGGCAGGTACCATGCAAAAGCTCCTTGCGCAGATCATGAAGTTTGGCGTCGTCGGCGTCATTGCCACGGTCATCGACTTTGGCATTATGAATCTGCTCCACTACGGTCTGGGCCTCAACATCCTAATCGCCAACACCAGCGGCTTTATCATCTCACTCATCTTTAACTACCTCGCCAGCATGAAGTACGTGTTTGCGCACAAGGAGGGCATGAGCCGCCGCCGCGAGTTCATTATCTTTGTCGTGCTGTCTGTGATCGGTTTGGGACTCAACGACGGCATCGTGCTGGCGCTCAACGCCGGCCTGGGGCTCGAGGCCAATATCGCCAAGATTTGCGCCACCGCGCTTGTCATGGTCTACAACTTTGTGACCCGAAAGATCTTCCTGGAAGGCGACGAGACCAAGTAACTCGCAACCTTACAGCTTTACAATGCCCACAGATGACGCGCGTCGAGCGCTGTGTTGTTCGTGGGCATTGCTCGTTTACGGGCAAATTTTCAACGTTTGCGGATTAGCTCTTGAAAATTTGGCGAGTTCGTATAGTTCTTGGCAAGGACCTTACGTTTCCCTTGCAAAAGCTCTAAAGTATCCTCTGCTCGATTCATCAACGCGTTGGATGTGATTACGTGCGCAAGGCACTGGCACAACCTCATACCAAGCAGTTCCTCAAGTTCGCTGTCGTGGGTCTTATCTCCTTTGGCATCGACTGGGGTATGCTCATTGCGCTCGTCGAGCTGTTTCACCTCGACTTTTTGATGAGCACCACGGTCTCGTTTACCACGTCCGTCGTGGTCAACTACTGGCTCAGCATGAAGTACGTGTTCGACCATCGCGAGGGCATGAGCCGCAAGCGCGAGTTCACGATCTTC
This sequence comes from uncultured Collinsella sp., assembly GCA_902475425.1. Lineage (GTDB taxonomy): Bacteria > Actinomycetota > Coriobacteriia > Coriobacteriales > Coriobacteriaceae > Collinsella. The sequence continues at coordinate 199 of CABRZJ010000078.1, read as the reverse complement.
ACCATCCTGTCGGTGATCGGCCTGGGCCTCAACGACCTGTACATGTTTGTGGGCGTCACGTTTTTGAGCATCGGCTACCAGGCCATGAAGGCCATCGCCACGTTCCTCGTCACCTGGTACAACTACTTCAGCCGCCGCTTCTTCCTCGAGGGCGCACGGTCATAGTCGATTCACTATTTGCTTGAATGTATAACCGGTT
>CABRZJ010000077.1:0-8060 GCA_902475425.1 uncultured Collinsella sp. | reverse complement strand
TCGCGCCGCACACACGATGTGACGGGCGAGCGCCAGGAGTGGGTGTCCAAGATTACGAGTGCGGTCGAGGAAGGCTATTCGGGCCGTCTGGTGATCCGCGCGTTTAACCGCGAACGCCAAAGTTCTGCCGAGGTGCACCAGGCCTCGGGCGAGCTGGCACGCGTGAGTGCCAAGGCCGACTTTATGATCAATGCCGTCGGCCCTGCGGTGCGCTTTATCGGCCGTTTGGCGCAGATCGTGATCGCGCTGGTGGGCTGCAGCATGCTGGTTGCCGGTCACATGACCGTCGGCGTGTTCCAGGCGTTCTTCCAGTTTATCTACGAGGCGTCCGAACCCATGACGCAGCTGTCGTTTACCTTCAACTCGCTGCAGAGCGCGTTGGCGAGTGCGGAGCGCGTGTTCGACCTGCTCGATGAGCCCGAGATGGAGGCCGATCCGCTGCCGGACGAGGCCGCCAAACTGCCGGGTCGCGTTGAGGGTCGCGTCTCCTTTGAGCACGTGCGCTTTGGTTATTCGCCCGACAAGCCGCTTATGCACGACGTGTCGTTTACCGCCGAGCCGGGCCAGAAGATTGCCGTGGTGGGAACCACGGGCGCGGGCAAGACGACGCTCATCAACCTGCTCATGCGCTTCTACGAGATTGACGGCGGGCGTATTACGCTCGACGGCGTGGATACGAGCCGCATGGACCGCGGCGAGCTACGGCAGCAGTTTGGCATGGTGCTGCAGGACGCCTGGCTGTTCGATGGCACGATTGCCGAAAACATCGCCTACGGCTGTCCCGAGGCGACGCGTGAGGAGATCGTGGCGGCTGCGCGCGCCGCGCAGGTCGACTTCTTTGTGCGCACCATGCCGCAGGGCTACGACACGCGCGTGGCCAACGATGCCGAAAGCATCAGCCAGGGCCAGCGTCAGCTGCTGACCATCGCACGCGTGCTGCTCAATAACCCGGCGATTCTCATCCTGGACGAGGCGACCTCAAGCGTGGATACGCGTACCGAGCTTGCCATCGGTCGTGCCATGGACGCGCTCATGCGCGGGCGCACGAGCTTTGTGATCGCGCACCGCCTGTCGACGATCGTGGACGCCGACCTGATCTTGGTCATGGATCACGGCAACATTATCGAGCAGGGCACGCATAAGGAGCTGCTGGCTGCCGAGGGTGCCTACGCCGACCTCTATCTGAGCCAGTTCGCATAATGTGACAAAGGGACAGTCTCTTTGCCACATCACAAATAAGGCGCGCCGGGGATGAATTCCCTGGCGCGCCTTTGCGTTGATGCCGATGTCGTTTTGTGCCGCTTGCGTTCCTAGCGTTCGTCCACGAGCTTGGCGACGAGGGCCTTGAGCTCGGCCACCTCTCGCTCGAGTTCCTTGACGCGGCGGGCATTCTCGGTGATGCCCTGGCGGTTGAGGGCGGACTGCTCGGCGGCGTCATCGGGCATGTACTCGCGATGCTGCTTGGCGTCGAAACTCTCCTCGAACACACGGCAGCCGTTGCGCTTGATGATGCGTCCCGGCACGCCCACGACGGTGCAGTTGTCGGGGACGTCCTTAACGACGACCGAGTTGCCGCCGATCTTGACGTTGTTGCCGATGCGGATGTTGCCGAGCACCTTGGCGCCCGTGCCCACCGTGACATTGTTGCCCAGGGTGGGGTGACGCTTGCCGGTCTCGTTGCCGGTGCCGCCGAGCGTGACGCCCTGGTAGAGCACACAGTTGTCGCCCACAATGGTGGTCTCGCCGATGACGACGCCCATGGCGTGGTCGATAAAGAAGTGCTTGCCAATCTGCGCGGCAGGGTGAATCTCGACGCCGGTGATGTGGCGGGTGATTTGCGAGAGCACGCGGGCGAGCGAGCGATGACCGTGCTCCCACAGCCAGTGCTCGGGCACGTGGTTCCACTTGGCGTGCAGGCCAGGATAGGAAAGAAAGATGACCAGACCGTTTTGCGCGGCGGGGTCCTGCGCCTGGACGGTCTTGATGTCCTCGCGAATGGTATTGATAAAGCTCACCGGCCGCCCTCCCTTAGCGCCATGGCAATGCGATTCAATAAAGTATAGCGATTCGCTAGGGATTAAAAAGGACAATCTTGGCGGCTTTGCGCTACAAGTGTCAGTTATGCAAACTTGCTGGTAATGGAGTCATGCTTTTGTGGGGTTGCGCACGAGGGGGCACCGCAACCGTATACTGGTCAACTTGGACGTATCCGCGCCCACAACTGAGAGGTTTTACTTCATGGGTTTCATCAATTTTATTGCCGAGCTGCTTAAGGACCCGCGCACCGCGATCGCCAGCTGGATCGCCGCCGGCCCGCTTATGGCCTACGGCTGCGTGTTCCTGATCATCTTTATCGAGACGGGCGTGGTGTTCTTCCCGTTCCTTCCCGGTGATTCGCTGCTGTTCGCCTCGGGTTTCTTTGCCCACAACGGCGGCTTTAACATCGTGGCGCTTCTGGCCACCGCATGGGCCGCTGCCATTTTGGGCGATCAGTGCAACTTTATGATCGGTCACTTCTTTGGCCGCAAGATCATCGCTTCGGGCAAGGTCAAGGCCATGACGCCCGAGCGCATCAAAAAGTCCGAGGACTTCTTGGACAAGTGGGGTCACCTGGCCATCTTCCTGGGTCGCTTCTTCCCGTTTATCCGCACCTTTGTGCCCTTTATCGCTGGCATGGGCGGCATGCACTGGCGCAACTTTGTCGTCTTTAACGTGCTGGGCGGCATTACCTGGTCGACGGTCTTTACGCTGCTGGGCTACTTCTTTGGCGGCATTCCCTTTGTGCAGGAGCACTTTGAGCTGCTGATTATCGGCATCGTTGCCGTGTCGATCATCCCGACCGTGGTCGGTCTGGTTAAGGCCAAGCTGGGTAAATAGAACGCCTAGCTCGAGCCAGCGCGCAGACCGTACAGTTGAGGCCCGTCACCGCTTACGGTGGCGGGTCTTTTTGCTTCGGTCAAATGAAAATACTTTACTTAGTTAAAGAAAAGCGTTTTATCAGACGCGTGCGGGGAGTACAATCTCGTGCATGCGAATCGACGTGCCATCGGCTTTGATGCTGCTCGCGTGTCCCGTCCGGCTCTACGCTCCGGGCGTGCGACGTTGCGACGCGGTCGGCCTCGGTCCTTGCGTGCGGGTTCGCGAGTATGCAACTGTGTATGTAAGGAGCGACATATGACTGTCGAGAAGAAGGATATCGATTGGGGTAGCCTCGGCTTTGGCTACATGAAGACCGATTACAGCTACGAGGCTCATTGGAAGGATGGCGAGTGGGACGAGGGCGGCCTGACCACCGACCACACCCTGCATGTCTCCGAGTGCGGCGGTATCTTCCATTACTGCCAGGAGGTCTTTGAGGGCCTGAAGGCCTACACCGCCGAGGACGGCAGCATCGTCTGCTTCCGTCCCGACATGAACGCTGAGCGTATGTATAACTCTGCCCAGCGCCTCGAGATGCCCCCGTTTCCCAAGGACAAGTTCGTTGAGGCCGTCAAGCAGGTCGTTTCTGCCAACGCCGCCTGGGTTCCGCCCTTCGGTTCCGGCGCGACCCTGTACGTGCGTCCGTTTATGATCGGCTCCGGTGACGTGATCGGCGTGGCTCCCGCTCCTGAGTACACGTTCCGCATTCTCGTGACCCCGGTCGGTCCGTACTTTAAGGGTGGCCTCAAGCCCGTTAAGCTGCGCGTTTCCGAGTATGACCGCGCGGCCCCGCACGGCACCGGCAACATCAAGGCCGGCCTCAACTACGCCATGTCCCTTAAGCCCACGATGGAGGCTCACCGCGAGGGCTATGCCGAGAACCTGTATCTCGACTCCGAGTCCCGCACCTATGTCGAGGAGACCGGTGGCGCCAACGTCCTGTTCGTGAAGGAGGACGGCACGCTTGTCGTCCCGCAGTCGCACACCGACTCCATCCTGCCCTCCATCACCCGCCGTTCGCTCGTTCAGGTTGCTCAGGACCTGGGCATGACCGTCGACCAGCGTCCCGTCGAGTGGGCCGAGGTCAAGGCCGGCACCTTTGTGGAGTGCGGCCTGTGCGGTACCGCTGCCGTCATCTCCCCGGTCGGCGAGATCGACAACAAGGTCTACGGTGCCGATGAGACCGTGACCTTCCCGGCTGGCTACACCGAGATCGGCCCTGTGATGAAGAAGCTCCGCGAGACTCTGACTGGTATCCAGTCCGGTGCTGTCGAGGATAAGCACAACTGGGTTTACACCGTCGCGTAATTTGTCTTACGGATATGTCCGGCCCGAGGGCGACCTTCCTTTCCGGCGCGTCCTCGGACATGAAAGAGCCTCCGCTGCGCACTTCGTGCGGCGGAGGTTTTTTCGTCCTGCGGAGTGCGCCGGGAGGGAACTTGCTCTCTGCCCTGCGGGTTCGGCGATGTCACAACGGGCAATGATTAATCTGAATAAAGATGGTGCGCGGTCTATTGGCCGCGCGTTGTGCGTGGATAAGAAAAGGGCCCAAGGTTTGTGCCTTGGACCCTAAAGGGTTGATGAACTGGCTTAAGACTCGGCCGTGATTGTTAGAACTTGACGGTCGGGGCCTGGCGGGCTGCTTCGGCGGCCTCGAAGCCCTGGCGCTCCTTAAACTGAAAGATGCCGGCAAAGATGACAGCCGGGAACGTCTGGATAGCGTTATTGTAGCTGAGCACGCAATCGTTGTAGCTCTGGCGTGCGTAGCTAATCTTGTTCTCGGTATCCTCGAGCGATGCCTGCAGCTGCGTAAAGTTGGTGTTTGCCTTAAGATCGGGATAGGCCTCGGCCACAGCGAAGAGCTGGCGCAGTGCGCCGGTCAGCACGTTGTCGGCTTCCATCTTGGCCTCGGGCGTGGTGGCCTTGACGGCGGTGTTACGCGCGCTGATCACGGCGGAGAGCGTCTCCTGCTCGTGCTTGGCGTAGCCCTTGACGGTCTCGACCAGGTTGGGGATCAGGTCGTTACGGCGCTGCAGCTGCGTATCGATGTTCTGCCAGGCGTTATCGATGCGGTTACGCTTGGTGACCATGTTGTTGTAGATGCCGGCGATGGCGCAGACAATCACAATGACAACAACGATGCCGATGATGACGGTAATCATGATGTCTCCGTTTCGAATGGCCGCGGCGGCATGCGCCAGCTGCCGTTGGTATAACGCTACTAGTATACCCGCAACGTTTTACCGTGCCGAACTTTCCGGTAAGCGTTGTGTTTTCGGCGGGGTTGGCACCGGGGCAAAGCGCGCGAGGTACAGGTGTAAGATATGCGACAGATTGACGAGTGTTGTCTTTGCCCTGAGGATGGCGATACCAGTGGACCTTCGCATCAAGAAAACCTACCGCGCCCTGTTCGATGCCTTTACCGAGCTTCTCGAGGAGCATCGTTTTGAGGACCTGACGGTTGCCATGCTGTGCGACCGCGCCATGATTCGCCGCACGACGTTCTACAAGCACTTTCGCGACAAGAACGATTACTTTGCCTTTTATATCGATGAGCTCATGTCGGGCTTGCCGCAAAAACAGCCCGATGAGGCCGGCGCGGTGTCTGCCGAGGACGTACGCGCGCTTCGACACGCGATTTTGGACGATGCCATGGATTTGATTCTGACGCACGAGCGGCTCATGGATAACATTTTGGCAAGCAGCATGTCGGGTATGTTGACCAACGTTATTTGCGACCGCATTGCCCGCTCCATCCGCGAGCGTGTGATGAACGTGCTTGCCGAGGATGCCCTGGCCCCCGTGTCACTCGAGACGACGTCTGAGTTTGTCGCCGGCGGTATTATTCGACTTTTCACGATATGGTGGGAATCGGGCCACGATCTTGAGCGTCGACCCGAGATAGCCGACGTGGTCGATGCACTGTTTGAGCGGACCATGACACCGGTGCATCACTAGAAGTGGCGGAGAGAGGGGGATTCGAACCCCCGGAACGCTCTCGCGCTCAACGGTTTTCAAGACCGCCGCATTCAACCGCTCTGCCATCTCTCCGTGAGTCGTAATGATAGCATCGTTTTGAATTTGCAACAGGGAAGGCGAACGATGACGATCACCGAAATCGACGAGAAGTTCATGCGCGAGGCGTTGGCGGAGGCGCGAGCCGCCGCGGCGGTGGGCGAGGTTCCCATCGGAGCCGTAGTGGTGCGCGACGGCGAGATTGTCGCGAGGGCGCATAATCGACGCGAGCTCGATCAGGATCCTTCGGCGCACGCAGAATTTGCGGCCCTGTGCGCTGCCGCTCGGTCGCTCGGTCGCTGGCGCCTTTCCGATTGCACGGTCTATGTAACGCTCGAGCCTTGCTGCATGTGTGCGGGGCTTATGGTCAACGCGCGCGTTGGACGCTGTGCGTATGGCGCGGCCGATGCCAAGGCGGGCGCGCTGGGATCCCTATACGATTTGAATGCCGACTCGCGCCTGAATCATCGGTTTAACGTGACGGCCGGGGTCCTGGCGGATGAATGCCGTGAGCTGCTGAGTAGCTATTTTGGCGGTCTGCGCGGAGCGGGCGGCGCTGATTGCGGTTGTGGGGCTGATCTTGAAGCGCACGCCGCTCACGCCGCAGCGCTTGCAGGTGTCGGTGAGGATGCTGGCACGGTGGTTGACTTTGGTCCTGCGTGCCGCCGGCCCCGCCGTGTGCTGCTGGCGATCGACTCCTTTAAGGGCAGCGTTTCGAGTGCGCAGGCGGAGGCGGCGGTTGCCGAAGGCGTGCGCCGCGTTTGGCCCGATGCCGAGGTGTGCACATTGCCGCTGGCGGATGGCGGTGAGGGGACGCTCGATGCCGTTGCCGCGTGCGGCGGTGAGCTCTCAACCTGCGATGTCGCAGGCCCCTTGGGCGACCGCGCGTCTGCCCGGATGCTGGTGGACGGCGAGCGCGAGTCCGCGGTCATCGAGATGGCCGAGGCGGCGGGTATTGGGTACTCGCCCTGTACAGAATCGGCGGCGCTTGCGGCTTCGACCTATGGCGTGGGCGAGCTCATGCTTCGCGCGGTTCGCACGGGCGCAAAGACTATCTATATTGGTTTGGGCGGCAGTGCCACCAACGATGGTGGCGCCGGCATGCTGCAGGCGCTGGGCGCGCGTGTGGTCGATGATCAGGGATGCGATGTCGCCCCCGGTCTTGCCGGCCTTGAGCAGGTGGCGAGCGTTGATCTGGCGCCCGCGCTGCAGGCTTTGGATGATGCTCGTATCGTTGTGCTTTCCGATGTCGAGAATCCGCTCGTGGGGCGTCGAGGCGCACTGGCGGTGTTCGGCGGGCAGAAGGGCCTGCCGGCGGATGATGTCGAGGTGCTGCGCAGATACGACGGCTGGATGGTCGGCTACGGTCGCTTGCTCGATGCGGCGATTGCCAGAGCTCGAGCCCAGGGGTTGTTGCGCACACCCGAGGGTGCTCGGACATTTGGCTCGGTGCTCGGAGTGCCCGGTGCCGGTGCCGCAGGCGGCCTGGGTGCCGCGCTGCTGGCGCTCGGGGCGGAGCTGCGTTCGGGCGTGGAGACGGTGCTCGATCTCGTGGGGTTTGACGAGCGCGTGCGCGATGTCGACCTGGTCATAACGGGCGAGGGCAATATGGATGAGCAGTCCGCCGCCGGTAAGGCGCCGGTGGGTGTGGCCCGTCGTGCGAAGCGATATGGCAAGCCGGTGATTGCTGTCGTGGGCGGTCGCGCTGATAACCTGGATGCGGTGTATGGGCAAGGCATCGACCTTGTACTGCCGATTTGCCGCAAACCCATGGGTCTGGAACAGGCACTCGATCCGCAAGAAGCCACAACCAACCTCATCTGCGCCGGCGAAGCGGCCGCTCGATCCTACGACCTTGGCCGTATCTAAAACCCATCCCCTCGATAAGTCGCGGTGAAATACGGAGCGTTTTTGCCTTTAAGGGGCCAATTCAGTCCGTATTCCACCGCAACTTCGAGAATGGCCATTCGAGGTTGGCCGCCTTGTGCCTTGGGTCGGACCGTTTGCCACGAAATGCGACCATCTACTACGTTAAACCGGCCACCTTCGACCATCCCGGAATTTGCAAAAACAAAACCGACGCTCCTATAAGTTGTCAAGAGGCAGTTTGCGGGAGCGCTCCCTTC
>CABRZJ010000076.1:0-8197 GCA_902475425.1 uncultured Collinsella sp. | reverse complement strand
GGTTGCCGCTGCCGCCGATGTCGAGGACGAGGTCGAGGAGAAGGAGTCCATCGGCCACGTCATCTACAAGCACCTCATGAACGGCGTCAGCCACATGCTGGTCTTCGTCGTTGCCGGTGGTGTTCTGACCGCCATTTCGTTCCTGTGGGGCATCACGTCCTTTGATTCGACGGCTGCCGACTACAACAGCTTTGCTGCGATGCTCAAGATCATCGGCGGCATCGCCATGAACCTTATGGTTCCGGTGCTTTCCGCCTACATCGCCGAATCCATCGGCAAGCGCCCGGCGCTCGTCCCCGGTTTCGTTGCCGGTATGATTGCCATCCAGGGCCTGCCTGTTAACGCCGAGACCGGCATGATCGACGCCGGTGGCGCCGGCGTGGGCTTCGGCTTCCTGGGCGGCATCGTCGGCGGCTTCCTTGCTGGCTATGTCATCCTGCTGCTCGAGAAGGTTTTCTCTAAAATTCCCGCGAGCCTTAATGGCCTGAAGGCAATCTTTCTGTATCCGCTGTGCTCTACCGCCATCGTCGGCCTGGTCATGCTCGGTATTTCCGGCCCCATGGCTGCCATTAACCAGGGTATGATGGATTTCCTGCAGAGCCTCGGTAACTCCGGTCCGGTGATCCTTGGCCTGGCCATCGGCTGCATGTGCGCCTTTGATATGGGCGGCCCGGTCAACAAGGCTGCTTACGCTACTGGCACCTTCCTGCTCGGTACCGCTCTCGAAGCTGGCGTCGGCACCGAGACCTACAACTTCGGCACCAACTTCATGGCTGCCGTCTCCGCCGCTTGCATCGTTCCGCCGCTGATCACCACCTTCGCCGTCGTTGTCGGCAAGAAGTACTTCAGCCAGGAGGATCATGACGCCGGTATCGTCAACCTCATCCTTGGTTGCACCCACATCACCGAGGGCGCCATTCCGTTCATGACCAAGAACATCTGGCCCGTCATGCCCATCATGATGCTCGGTTCTTCCATCGCTTCCATCTTGACCATCTTCTTCAACGTTCACGATCCGGCGCCTCACGGCGGCTTCCTGGTCCTGCCCGTTGTCGAGAACGGTCCGCTGTGGGTCCTCGCGATCCTCATCGGCGCTGTGGTCGGTGGCATCCTGTTCGTGGCCTTCAAGAAGTACGATTTCGAGAAGAATCAGAAGGCCGCTCCTGTAGCCAGGTCCGTTGAGGCCCCCAAGGCCGCTGCCGTCGAGGCCCCCAAGGCCGAGGCTGCCGACTTCGTGAAGGTCGAGAATGTCTTTGTCGCCGAGGACTTCGCTTCTCGTGACGAGGCTCTGAGCTTCGTTTCCAACCAGGCTGTCAAGGCCGGTATCGCCAGCGACGCCGACGCCGTGATGAACGCCTTCCTGGCCCGCGAGGCCGAGGGCACCACGGGCATGATGGAGGGCTTCGCCATCCCGCATGCCAAGTCCGACGCCATTACCGAGGCTGCCGTCATCGTCGTCAAGGACGAGTCCGGTGTGACCGGTTGGGACACCATGGACGGCGCTCCCGTCAACGTGGCCATCGCGCTGCTCATCCCGGGTGCCCAGGCCGGCACCACGCACCTTAAGATCCTGTCCAAGGTCGCCGAGGCGCTCATGGACGAGGACTTCCGTGCCACCGTCAAGGGTTCCACCGACGCCGCCGAGATCGCCAAGACGATCAACGCCCGCCTGGTCTAATCCCCCAGCCCGCGAATAACATCGCCCCCTGTATATAAGGCGGAGTCCCTCCCCAGGGCCTCCGCCTTTTTTCTATCCCTCCCATAAGTTGCGGTGAAATAGGGACTGTTTAAACGATTCAACCCCAAATTCAGTCCCTATTTCACCGCAACTTACAAAAGGGCATAGAGGGGGCTACCTATCGAGTCTTTGTCGCGAACAGATCATTAGCCAGAATTCCGTTCGCACGATATTGCTCTGGACCGACCGAGTTTCTGCAGCTTGCTCGCCCACAGGGGGCCGGGCGCGGCCTGTGAGATTTATCGCGAGTTCCGCACGAGCCGAAGAGCACTTAATGTGCTCTTCGTGCGAGCAGGACTGTAGAGCAGGAAATCTCACAGGCCGCGCACGGGCCCCTGTGGGCGAGCAAGCGGACGACAAACACATCTGTCCAACAATTCGTCCGAAACATAATGAAAAACCGTTTGATGTGAGTTAATATAAACAACGTCGTGAATCTGACTCCTGCCACATACATGACAGGGGTTAAACACAAAAAAGGAGTCAACTATGGTTTCTGAGAAGGCTACCCTCGTTAATCCTCAGGGTCTGCACATGCGTCCGGCTGGTCTGTTCGCCTCCACCATGGGCAAGTACGCCTGTGACGTGACGGTCGTCACCCCCGAGAAGGAGGTCAACGGCAAGTCCCCGATGGCCCTCATGGCTGCTGGTATCCCCTGCGGCACCGAGGTCGAGGTCAAGTGTGACGGCGCTGACGAGGCCGAGGCTCTGGCTGCTGCCATCGAGCTCATCAAGAGCGGTCTTGGCGAGTAGAACTCAAACGGGTCGCATGTTGAACAACTAAGTTCATATTTGGGGGCGCAGTGACCTGTTGTAAGGTAACTGCGCTCTTTTGTCATGGATATGGCAAAACGCTTTATCACATGACACGGAGAGAGGAATGGGAATGTATCAGGGAGTCAACGCTTCCGAGGGCATCGGTATCGGCACCGTCATGGTCGCCGTCGATCCCGACTTGACGTTTGAGCCGCATGAGGTTGCTGATTCGGCAGCAGAGAAGGAGCGCTATCAGTCCGCTCTTTCGGTCTTCTGCGAGAAGACCCAGGCTCAGGCCGACCACATGAAGGAGACGGTGGGCGAGGCCGAGGCCGAGATCATGAGCGGACACATTGTCCTGGCTCAGGACCCGGGTATGACCGACGCCATCAACGCCGCCATTGACGGCGGTACCTGCGCCGAGCAGGCGCTCATGGACACCTCGACCATGTTCGAGAACATGTTCCTGTCCATGGACGACGAGATGTTCCGTCTGCGCGCGGCCGACATCGCCGACATCCGCACCGGTATTCTGGCCGAGCTGCTGGGCAAGGAGGTCGTCGACCTTTCCGTCCTGCCCGAGAACACCGTCGTTGTCGTGCACGACCTTACGCCGTCCATGACCGCCACGATCGATAAGGCCCACGTTGCCGGTATCGTCACCGAGACCGGTGGCCGCACGTCGCACTCCGCGATCATCGCGCGTGCCCTCGAGATCCCGGCCGTCCTTTCGGTCTCTAACAGCTGCACCGCGCTTCGCAACGGTATGACCGTTGTCGTCGACGGTGGCAAGGGTGTTGTCGAGGCCGATCCCGACGAGGAGACGCTCGCCGCCTATACCGCCAAGGCTGAGGCCTTTGCTGCCGAGAAGGCAGCCCTCGAGGCCTTCCGTGGCAAGCCGTCCGTGACTGCCGATGGCATCAAGAAGATCATCGCCTGCAACATCGGTAACCCCGATGACGTGCCCAACGCGCTCGATCACGACGCCGAGGCCATCGGTCTGTTCCGCTCCGAGTTCCTGTTCATGGACTCTGCCGAGCTTCCTTCCGAGGAGGAGCAGTTCAACGCCTACCGCAAGGTCGCCAGCGCGCTCAAGGGCGCTCCGGTCATCATCCGCACGCTCGATGTGGGTGGCGACAAGGAGATTCCGTATCTGCATATGGTCAAGGAAGACAACCCCTTCATGGGCTTCCGCGCCGTGCGTTACTGCCTGGCCAATCCCGACCAGTACAAGGTCCAGCTCCGCGCTCTGCTGCGCGCTAGCGCCTTCGGTGACGTCAAGATCATGATCCCGCTCGTCACCTGCGTCGAGGAGGTCTTGGCTGTCAAGGAGCTCGTCGAGCAGTGCAAGGCCGAGCTTACCGAAGAGGGTCGCAAGTTCAACGAGAACATCGAGGTCGGCATCATGGTCGAGACGCCCGCCGCTTCGCTGCTCGCAGACCGTCTGGCCGAGGTTGCCGACTTCTTCTCCATCGGCACCAACGACCTGATCGGCTACACCATGTGCGCCGACCGTGGTAACGACACCATCTCCAACCTGTACCAGGTTTACTATCCCGCCGTGCTCCGCTCGCTCAAGAACATCATCGAGAGCGGCGTGAAGGCCGGCATCATGGTCGGTATGTGCGGCGAGGCCGCTGCCGATCCGCTGCTCGAGCCGCTGCTGATCAGCTGGGGCCTGGAGGAGTTCTCGATGAGCGCTCCGTCGATCCTGCGCGCCCGCAAGACCATCAGCCAGTGGACCAAGGCCGAGTGCGACGAGCTCGCCGAGAAGGCACTCGCCTGCAACACCGCCGCCGAGGTCAAGGCACTGCTCGAGTCCGCAGCTCGCTAATTTGGTATCAGAGGTAACCGCGTGGTTGGAATGGGCCGGCCACGCGGCCCTCACATATACAGGGGGTACTGTAAATGTTCTACACGCTAACCGCTAACCCGGCTGTCGACATGACGGTTTCGAGCTCTCCGCTCGAGCCCGACGAGAACGTCCGCACCGGCTCGGCCAGCTACACGGCTAACGGCAAGGGCCTCGACGTGTCCTTCGCCTTTAAGAAGATGGGCGTCGACACCGTCGCGCTCGGCTTCTTCGCCGGCTTCACGGGCAAGTTCATCGTCGAGGAGGTCATGAACCTGGGTTGCCTCTGCCGCCCGGTCTGGACCGACGGTATCACGCGCATTAACACCTACGTCAACGATGGCCAGCACGAGTACGGCATCCTGAACCCCGGCGCCCCGATTACGCCGCAGCACCAGGAGGAGCTCTACAACATCCTGGACACCGCGGGCGATCTCGAGTGCCTGATCGTCTCCGGCTCCGTGCCTCCCAAAGCTACGCCCGACTTCCTGGCTCAGGTCATGGAGCACGCTCAGGCTCGTGGCGCTGACGTCGTCCTGGACCTGTCCTCCGACAAGCTCAAGGAGCTCGCTCACAAGAAGCCGCTGCTCATCAAGCCGAACCATCACGAGATGAAGGCCATCTTCGGCGTGCCGGTCGACACCGACGACGAGGTTCGTGTCGCCATGAAGATGGCTCACGACGCTGGCGTTCAGAACGTGCTGCTCACCCGTGGTAGCCGCGGCGACGCTTACTTCTCCAACGGCGAGGACATCTGGTACGCCAAGCGTGAGTTCAACATCAAGCTGGTCTCTTCCGTCTGCGCCGGCGACTGCACCCTCGCTGCGTTCCTGCACAAGTGGTACAGGGATCGCGACAACGTCGAGGAGGCCATGAAGCTCGCTATGGCCACCGGCGCCAACGTTGCCGAGTCCGTCGGCATTGGTGACTTCGGTCACGTCGACGAGTACAGCAAGCGCGTTGCTGTCCGCAAGCTCGATCGTCAGTAATCGAAACGCGACATATTCGTGCGCATGCGGCGCCCCGGTTTCGGCCGGGGCGCCTTTTTTGTTCCGCCATGGGGGAGAGGTGTCCTGCCGTACTTCATCGCTTCCACACCGTTCACCGAGTTGTCCTAGCCTTTTACCGATGCGTGGAATATACTTTCATTAACACGTTGCTTCGTGAAAGGAACATTCATGATTTACACGCTCACTGCTAATCCCGCCATTGATTACAACATCGCCTGCGACGGCCTTACTGCCAATACCGTCACGCGTACCCGCAATGCCGTCTACACGCCCAACGGCAAAGGCCTCAACGTCTCGTTTACGCTTGACCACTATGGTGTCGACACCACGATCCTAGGTTTCTTCGCCGGCTTCTCGGGTGAGTTTATCGTTAAGGGCGCCGAGGCCCTGGGCGTGCCCGTCAAGCCCGTGTGGACCGACGGTATTACGCGCGTCAATGTGTTCCTCAACGCCGGTCCCGACACCGAGTACAACATGGTCAATGCCGGTGCCGCCATCAATGAGGCCAACGAGCAGGAGATGTTTGAACTTATCGATTCGCTCGATGACATGACCTGCCTGGTCATCAGCGGCTCGCTGCCTCCCAACACTTCCGAGGGCTTCTTGGCCGAGGTCCTGCGCCGTGTCAAGGCCAAGGGGGCCGAGTTCGTCCTCGACATCTCGAGCCATCAGCTGGCAGACCTCATTGCTCTGGAGCCACTGCTGATCAAGCCCAATGACGACGAGCTGCTCGACATCTTTGGCATCAAGGTGAGCGGTGGCGACGACGAGTCCGTCAAGGGCGCTATGGCCGAGCTGCACGCCAAGGGCGCCAAGAACGTGCTGCTGACCCTTGGTGGCGCCGGTGCGTACTTCTCCAACGGCGAGCATATCTGGTTTGCCAACCGCACCTTCGACGTCAAGCTGCTGTCGACGGTGTGCGCCGGCGATTCCTCGCTCGCTGCCTTCCTGTCCGTGTGGCACGACGCCCCCGAGCGCGTCGAGGACGCCCTGCGCCTTTCGATGGCCACTGGCGCCAACGTGGTCGAGTGCCCCGGTCTGGGTGATTTTGCCAAGGTGGACGAATATAAGAAGCACATCGAGGTTCGCCAGGTCTGCTAGTTCCGGCACCTTGTCTGAATAGTTTGATTATTTCGCATCCGTCTTAGACTAGGATGGATGCGTTTTTGTTTATCGGACTTGCGTGTGCAGTGGAGGCTGTTTCTTGCTAGACTTCTTGCAGACGCAATCGATAGCCAATTTGATAGTCGCAGGAGGCCATAGGCATGTGCAATGTTTCGCTCAACGGTACTCAACCGTCCGATGCGTCCCTGCGCGTCCTGCGCGCGCTTGAGGCGGCTGGTCTTGAGGCTTGGTACGTGGGCGGTTGGGTGCGCGACGCCCTGATGGGGTGCCCCAGCCATGATGTTGATATGTGCTGTAGCGGCCTGTGGCAGGAGTCCAAAGTGGCGCTCGAGGCCGCCGGCATCGCGGTTGTGGAGTCGGGCATTAAATTTGGCGGAATCACGGCTATTTCCGATGGCGAGCGTATCGAGGTCACCACGTACCGTCTGGATGGCTTTTACACCGATGGTCGCCATCCCCAGAGTGTGGAGCGTGCCGCCTCGCTCGAGGACGATCTGGCGCGCCGCGACTTTACCGTCAACGCCATGGCCTGGCATCCCGAGCGCGAGCTTGTCGACCGCTACGACGGCCAGGGTGACTTGGAGCGCAAGCTGATTCGCGCTGTCGGCGATCCCAAGCGTCGCTTTAACGAGGACGCCCTGCGCATGCTGCGTGCGGTGCGCTTTGCCTGCCGTCTGGACTTTATGATTGAGCCCGAGACCAAGCGTGCGCTTGCCGAGTGCGCGCCGCTGCTCGATGCCGTGGCGCGTGAGCGTGTGGGTATTGAGCTCGAGGGCATTCTTTCGACCGGTCATGGGGGAGACGCGATGCTCCGCTATCCCGAGCTCATCTGCGCCGCCGTGCCCGAGTTGGCAGCGGGTCGCGGGTTTGATCAGCGCAGTGTCTATCATGCGTTTAACGTCTACGTGCATATCGCCCGTGTGCTGACGGTGGCGGGGGAGCTCGCGCTGTGTGACGGCGTCGCGCCCTCGTCGAGCCTTATGTGGGCGGCGTTTTTGCACGATGTGTCCAAGCCCGAGTGCTTCACGGTCGATCACGCCGGCAGCGGACACTTCTACGGTCATCCCGAGCTCGGCGCCAAGAAGGCGCGCGTCATTATGGATCGCCTGGCCCTCTCGCACGACTTGGTGCGCGACGTGTGCCTGCTCATCAAATACCATGACAAGCCGCTGCGCCCCGAGCGCTCCTGCCTGCTCAATATGATGCGCGCGCTTTCGGGTGAGGGCGTCGACACGGCCCGCCTGATTGACGAGCTCATGGACCTTAAGCGTGCCGACACACTTGGCAAGGCCCCGTCGTGCTTCTATTATGTTGAGACGATTGAGGAGATGCGCGCGCTGGCGCACGAGCTGCTGAAGGCAGGGGAGCCCTATACGCTCAAGATGCTCGCCATCAACGGCGGCGACCTGATCCGTGCCGGAGTCAAGCCCGGGCCGGAACTGGGTCAGCTTCTCAACTCCGCCCTCGACGCCGTGATCGAAGACGATATTCCCAACGAGCGCGAAGCTCTTTTGGTTCATCTCAACTTGAATTAGCTACCAAGTTTACCTGCGTATTCCATAACCTGCCGACAATTTTTCGGCAATTTGGAATTTCTTCTTGCGCTGACGTTTTTTGTCCCGTAATATATTTCTTCGCAGCACGGCAGTGCAGATGTCATGTGGCCCGTTCGTCTAGCGGTTTAGGACGCCGCCCTCTCAAGGCGGAGATCACCAG
>CABRZJ010000075.1:0-8519 GCA_902475425.1 uncultured Collinsella sp. | reverse complement strand
TTCTTCTCCTTGGTCGGGCAGTCCATGTTCACGCAGATGCGCCACGGGCCGCGCGCCGTGTTGACCACCACGATGGGGGCGCCGCACTCGGGACAGGTCTCGCCCGTCGCCTCGAGCTTGCCACGCGCCGGCAGCGGATAGCTCACGCCGCAATCGTCATAGTTGGTGCAGCGGATAAAGCGCTTGCCGCTCTTCTCGCTCTTGTGCGCGATCAGGTCGCCATGGCGTCCGGCCTCGGCACACACCTTGCACTCGCCCACTTTAAGGTCGGGCTCGTAGTTGGTGGGGCACGTCGGGTTCACGCAGATCTCGAAAGCCTTCTGGCGGAACGGCTGACACTTAATGCGCGGCGCACCGCATTCGGGGCACACGGCGGCCTCGCCCTCGAGCGGGCTCACCTTGACGCCGCTCGGCACCGGATAGGTCACGTCGCAGTCGGGCCAGCCCATGCAGCCAATGAAGCTGCCGCGGGTCTTGGCGCTCGTCTTCATAACCAGGTCCTTGCCGCACTTGGGGCAAGCGCCCACGCGCGCATCGGCCGTGACGGCGTCGCTGATGGCGTCGCCGAGCTCCTGCGTATGCTTGAGCAGCTCGTCGAGCACGCCGGCCAGCAGCGCACGCGAGTGCGTCACGACATGCTCTTCGGTATCCTCGCCGTGCTCCACGCGAGTCATGTCGCCGTCGAGCTCGCTGGTCATATCGGGGCTCGTGATGCGCGGGGCAAACTGCGTCAGCGCGTCGATGATGGCGATACCCAGCTGGCTCGGCTCAACGGGATCGTTTTTGAGGTAGCGCACGGCATACAGGCGCTCGATGATGCTCGCGCGCGTGGACTTGGTACCCAGGCCGCGCTTTTCCATCTCCTGCACGAGCTTGCCCTGGCTGTAGCGCGC
The DNA here is from genome assembly GCA_902475425.1 of uncultured Collinsella sp. GTDB lineage: Bacteria > Actinomycetota > Coriobacteriia > Coriobacteriales > Coriobacteriaceae > Collinsella. The sequence goes on along the minus strand of CABRZJ010000075.1, from coordinate 7,626 downwards.
AGGCGGCTCGGTCTGCTTGGCCTCGAGCTTAATGTCGAACACGTCGACCGTATCGCCCTGCTCCAGCGGCGGCATCTGCTCGTCGCGCTTGAGTCCATACGGGTACGCCTCGCGGAAACCCGGGGTCACGAGCACATCGCCCGAGGCCACGAACGGCTCGCCATTCACATCGAGTTCGAGCTTGGTGTTCTCGATGGTCGCGGGCCCCATGAGCGTTGCCAGGAAGCGACGGGCGATGAGGTCGTAGAGCTTACGCTGGCCGCCGTCGAGCGTGGACGGGTCGCCCTCGCCCGTGGGATAGATAGGCGGGTGGTCGGTGGTCTCGACCTTGCCGCGCGTGGGCTTCATGGGGCCCGCGAGCACCTTTTTGCATACGGGCGCTAGTGCCGGGTTGATCTTTGCCAGGTCGCTCACCACGGCGCCCAAATCGAGCGTCGCAGGGTACACGGTGTTGTCGACACGCGGGTAGCTGATAAGACCCGCCATGTAGAGGGACTCGGCGATGCGCATGGTGCGCGCAGGCGAAATGCCCTCGGCCGCGGCGGCAGCCTGCAGCGAGGTGGTCGCAAACGGCGTGGGCGGCTGCTGCTTGCGCGAGCGTTTGGTCACCGCGGCGACGGTCGCCGTCGTAGCGCCGTCGACATGGCCGTACGCCGTCTCAGCAGCATCTTTGTCGGTAAAGCGCGCCGTCTTGTGAGCGATCTTAAAGCGATCGTCCTCGGCAGCGCCCTGCGCGGCACCCATGCCGCGAATCTGCCAATAGTCCTCGGGCACAAACGCCATGCGCTCGCGCTCGCGCTCGACCACCAGGGCGAGCGTCGGCGTCTGCACGCGGCCGGCAGAGCGCACGTTACCAAAGCCGCCGAACTTGGCGAGCGTCAGATAGCGCGTGAGCACCGCGCCCCAAATGAGGTCGATGTGCTGGCGGCTCTCGCCGGCGTCGGCCAGGTTCTGGTCGAGCGAGACGAGATTATCGAAGGCGTGCGTGATCTCGGCCTTGGTAAACGAAGAGTACTGGGCGCGGGCGACCGGCAAGTCCGGCGCAACCTCGCGCACCTTGTTGAGAGCATCCGAGCCAATCAGCTCGCCCTCGCGGTCGAAGTCCGTGGCGATGATGACGCTGTCGGACTTTTTAGCGAGGTTCTTGAGCGAACGAATGAGCTCCTTCTCGGCCGGCAGCTTAATGACGGGCGCCCAGGTGAGATAAGGCAGGCTCTCGAGCTTCCAGCCCTTGATGGAAATGCCATCGGCAAGAAACGGCTTACGCTTGGTGTCGTAGGGCGGACGAGCCAGGCCATCGGGCATGTCGGCCGGCAACATCTCACCGTCCTCGGTGACCGAATACCAACCCAACTTTTTATCGAACAGCACGCTGTCGCAAAAATCGGGTGCAAGGATGTGACCGGCAAGGCCGATGGTCACGCATTCCTCGCCCTTCCACTCAAAACGGTAGATGGCGGTGTTGTACACCTTGTCCTTTTTGGGCTTACCCGTGGACAGCCGCTCGGCGATCTGACGCGCGGCGTCGTTTTTCTCGGCGATGATGAGCTTCAAAAGAGGCTCCTATCTCGTATCTCTGCGGCTACGCCCGCCCGTATGGCGGCCGACTTACGCCCTTGCTTGCTCAATCTGCCCGATGAGCCAATCGCACCAGGCATCCATGCCCTCGCCCTTGCGCGCGCTCACGGCAAACCGCGGCGCCTGCGGATTGAGGTCATCGAGTGTCTTAGTATACCTATCCATGTCAAAATCGAAAGCCGGGGCCACATCGACCTTGTTGAGCAGCTGTGCACCGGCGTGTTGGAAGATGCCCGGGTACTTGATAGGCTTGTCGTCGCCTTCGGGCACCGAAAGAATCATGATGGACAGGTTCTCACCCAGGTCAAAGTCGACCGGGCAGACCAAGTTGCCCACATTTTCGATAAAGATGACGTCGATGTTTTCCAGACCCACCGCCTGGTCGAAGGCGTCAACGGCCTCCATGATCATGTTGCCCTCGAGGTGGCACAGGCCGCCCGTGTTGATCTGGATGGCGGGCATGCCGGCTTCCTTCATGGTGATGGCGTCGACGTCCGAGGCGATATCGCCCTCGATGACGGCGCAACGTAAGTCCGCCTTGTCGCGCAGGCGCTCGTTGGTGCCCAAAATCGTGGTGGTCTTGCCCGAACCGGGGCTCGACAAGACGTTAATCACATAGGTGTTTGTCTCATTAAATCGCTGACGCAGCTGATCTGCCAGGCGCTCATTGCGCGACAGAATCGGCGACGCGATATCAATCGTTTTCTCAGCCATACTTGGCACTCCTTACTTTAGCCCCTTTATACCCCGTCCCCAGGTGGCTAGCGGGCTAATCGTCGGGGGTTTCGATTTCGATACTTGCGATGTCGAGCTCGCGACCGTGCAGTAGGCGCACGTTGGCGCCGCCACACTGGGGACAGCGACAATGAAAGCGATCATGCTCGAAAACCTCGCCGCAATCCAGGCACTCGCTTTGCGGATGGACTTCCTCCACGGCAAGCTTGCAGCCGCGCGTGAGCGGGTCCTCGTCACGAAACGTCTCCCATGCAAAGTCAAGCGCCTCGCGCACGACCTCGGTCATATCCCCGATACGCAGCGTTACCAAAACGGCGCGCGAGGCCCCCGCCCCACGCGCCGCGCGAATCACTGTATCGAGTATGCCGTTGACAATGCCAACCTCGTGCATACCGATTTACTCCTCGTCGTCCTCGTCGTCCGAGAACAGGTCCAGACGACTCACAAACAAGCCCTCCTTGCCCTCGCGCGCGGTAATGACCACACGGGCGATGGCAAGCGAAATCTCGTAGAGCGAGAGCAGGGCGCCATACATGAGGCCCAGCGTAATGGGCGAGCCGTCGGGCGTAATCACAGCCGAGCCCACGAGCAGGCCTACGTACACGTAGCGCCAGGCGCCGCGGAAGGACGCGTAGGACACGATATGGAAGACGGACAGGTAAAAGATGATGAGCGGCAGCTCAAACGCCACACCAAAGCCGATCATAAAGAGCAGCTCCATGTTGACGTAGTTCTCCAGATCGGGCAGCGCCGTAGCGACGGCCGAGGTCTCGCCGATGAGCCACTCAAAGCCCGCAGGGATGATGATGAAGTAGCAAAAGATTGCGCCCAGGAAGAACAGCACCGTCGAGGCGAGCACCGTGGGCACGACCCACTTGCGCTCGTTGGGGCGAAGCGCCGGCAGGAAAAACGCCAGAATCTGCCAGATGATCATGGGCGTGCACATGACCACGGCCATCTTGATGGCCAGCGAGAAGCGCAGGCCAAAGCCGCCGAGCGTGGTGGTGATGTAGAACTTACCATCCGGCACAAAGGAGCGGATGGGATCTTCCAGGATGTCGAGCACCACGGGCGTGGCGAAATACAGCACGATGGCTGCGGCAAACACCGAGACGACCACGATGGTCAGGCGGCGACGGAGCTCTCCCAGGTGATCGAAGAGCGGCATACGCGCAGGTCCGATAGGCATTACTCATCGCCTCCCTTCGGGGCAGCGGCGGCAGCGGCGTCGTCCTCGGCCTCGAGCTCGCGGGCGAGCTGGTCGACGACGGCCTTGCGCTTGCGGGGGCGACGGGCATAGAGGTCGGCCGTCGTGGGCTCTGCCGGCTCGGGCTCGGGCTCCGGCTCTGCAGCAGGCTCGGGCTCGACGGCGGCATCGGCAGACCCGGCGTCGGGACCCTCGGCTTCAGCCTCCTCGGCAGCACCTTCTCCCTCAGCGGCACTCTCGCTTGCGGCCTTCTCGGCAGCAAGACGGGCGCGACGCTCGGCAAAGGTCTCCTTCTTGGCGGGCGCTGCCGTCTCGGCGGCATCCTCGTCCGCATCGGAATCGTCGTCGGTCGCAGCGGCCTTCTTGGGCTTGACCGGGGCCGACGCGGCCTCGCTCACCGGATCGATAATCTCGGACTGAACAACAGCCGTCATCTTTTCCTGCGTCTCGCGGAACTGACGGATGGCACGGCCGATCGTGCGGCCCATCTGCGGGAGCTTATCCGGGCCAAACAGCAAAAAGCCGAAGACCACGATGATCGCGAGCTCACCCTCTCCAATACCAAACACACATACCTCCAAGGCTCGATGTGAGTCGAGCCCGCACCGCGCCATTCGGCCGGAACTCGTCTATTCATTCGGTCAAGTATAGCGCCCGGACGCCAAAACGTCCGAGCGCATCACAAACATATGCCAAACGGCACGCCCTTTTTGGGGGCAAAGATTATGCAGCGGTGATCGAAATCTCCTGGTCGACACCCAACAGCTGAACCACGCGCATCACCGGGGGCTGCACATTGGTGCAGCTAAAGCGCTTGCCGTGGTCAACCGCGTGGTGCGCGGCGCCCACGAGCACGCCAATGCCCGTCGAATCGATGTAGCTCACCTGGGCAAAATCGAGCTCCACGGCCTCAGTGGGCTGCTCGAGCGCCAGGTCGATGGCATTGCGCAGGCTATCGGCGTTAGAGATATCGATCTCACCGGTCACCTTAATGGTGTAGAGCTCTGGCGTGGGGTTGGTGGAAATACCCAAATCCATGTATACGCTCCTTTACGTATCGAAAGTGCGGATAGTACGGGAAGCCGCGCGTTAGGCGCGCTCGGCACGCGCAAGCTCGGCAGCGACAAGCTTAACGGCCAGCACCAGCACATCGAGCGCGGCCTCCAGGTCCTCGACCGTGGGATAGCTCGGCGCGATGCGGATGTTGGTGTCGCGCGGGTCCTTGCCATAGGGCCAGGTAGCACCGGCCGGTGTGAGCTTGACGCCCAGGTCGGCGCAAAGCGCAGCGACCTTTTGGGCCGAGCCCTCGGGACCATCGAAGCTTACAAAGTAGCCGCCGCGGGGATGCGTCCAAGTGGCGCAACCCGTATCGCCCAGGCCCTCGGTGAGCTTGCGCTCGACGGCCTCAAAGCGCGGGCGCAGGAACTCGGCATGCTTTTTCATGTGTTCCTTGACCACCTCGATGGTGGGAAGGAAACGCACGTGGCGCAGCTGGTTGAGCTTATCGGCGCTGATAAGGCCAGCCTTCAGGCGCTTGGAGAACTCCGCGATAACCGCGGGGCTCGCACCGATAAAGCCGATGCCGGCGCCCGGGAAGGTGATCTTGGACGTCGAAGCAAAGGCCACCACGCGATCCTCGGTGCCCGCCGCGCGAGCGAGGTCAAAGATGTTGGCGAGTTCGTCGGTCTCGTCGTACAGGTCATGCACGCAGTAGGCGTTGTCCCAGAAGATGCGGAAATCGGGCGCGGCCGTGGGCATCTCGACCAGGCGACGCACGGTGTCCTCGCTAAAGGTGATGCCCGTGGGGTTGGAATACTTGGGCACGCACCAGATACCCTTGATGGAATCGTCGGCGGCAACGAGGCGCTCGATCTCGTCCATGTCGGGGCCGTTGTCGGTCATCGCGACGGGGACGTTCTCGATGCCCAAGTCGGCGGTGATGCCAAAGTGGCGATCGTAGCCGGGAACAGGGCACAGGAACTTGACCTTCTTGCCATCATGCGCAGCCTCGTAGGCATCCCAGGGCTCGCTGCCGCACGAGCCACAGCGCCAGAACATGCCGGCGATGTCATGCTCGATCAAAAGGCTCGACGAGCCCAGCACGAGCGTCTGCTCGGCAGGGCAACCCAGGAACTCCCCCGCCAGCTTGCGTGCCGAGGGAATGCCCTCGAAGCAGCCGTAGTTGGAGCAGTCGACGTTGCCGTCGTGCAGATCGGCATCGGCATTGAGGATATCGAGCATGGGTCGAGAGATGTCCACCTGGGAGGGCGACGGCTTGCCGCGGGCCATATCGAGCGCCAGGCCCTTGGCCTTGACCTCGGCGACCTCGGCTTTGAGTGCCTCGATGGCGGCATCGAGTTCGGTGGTTTCCATCTTCTGGTAGATCGTCTGCATGGGTGCGACCTTTCGCGAAGCGGTACGTTGCAGTTCGTCTAAGTATAGACCGCCACCGCCGCAACGGTATGAAGCCGTGATAGATTAAGTTCATCGCAATGAATTACGAATCGCCGCGCATGGCGGCGTGGGGCGCCCAAGGAGGCACTATGGAGTACGGATCGTTTAGGGCCGAGGAATTCGGCGACCTGCAGCGCCTGGTCGACGGGCTGTTTTACGACCGCCATGCCATCGACCGCCTGGACCTGATCGTACAGGCCGAGATCTTGGACCTGGCGCCCGACCTCATGGAGATCGTGAACCTTTTGCCGCCCGGCTATTACGACCGCCAGTCACTTTGCGACCAGCTCAACTCCGCCTTGGCCGCCCACGGCTGGGGCGCCGTCTACGGCACCGTAGAATAAACCTAGTCGTTTAAGAACGTCCCCAATGACTACCCAATGACTAAAACGCCGCCTGTGATGGTATGCACAGGCGGCGTTTTCAAACTTGTTTATGCCCTTACTCGTCCTTGGGCGCGGGGTGCTTGCAGACCACGCTCATGTAGATCATACCGAGCACGGCTGCGGTGACCGAACCGGCAAGAATGGCGGCCTTTGCGGCCAGGACCTCAAACTGGGCCGTCGGGAAGGCGAGGCCGCTGATGAGGATCGACATGGTAAAGCCGATACCGCCCAGAATGCCCACACCGGCAATCATATGCCAGTTGACGTTGTGCGGCAGCTCGCAAGCCTTAAGCTTGACTAGGGCAAACGTCATGCCAAAGATGCCGATCGGCTTGCCCAGCAGCATGCCAAAGTACACGCCGAGCGTCACCGGGTCGGTGAGCAGCGTGCTCATGTCCACGCCCACCAGGCGAACCTGTGCGTTCACGAACGCAAAGATCGGCAGGATCACAAAGTTGACCGGCGTGGAGATCAGACGCTCCATGCGGATGAGCGGCGGGGTCACGCGGTGCATGACGCGCTCGACCTTGGTGGTCGAGACGGTAAAGTCATGCTGGCCCAAGATGTGCGCCTCATCGTCGTAGCGGTCATCGAGCAACGGCAGGCACTCGCCCAGCCAATCGGTAAGGCTATCGAGCTTAACGCCGCACTTGGCCGGAATGGTGAAGGCCAGGATGACGCCGGCAAGCGTAGCGTGCACGCCGCTCTTGAACATGCAGAACCACAGCAGCAGGCCCAGCACCGAGTACGGGGCAAGGCGGTAATGCTGCGTCTTGTTGAGCCACACGAGCGCGCAGGTCACAAGCGCGGCGGCGCCCAACCAAAACGGATTGGGGCTCTGACCGTAGAAGATGGCGATGGCAGCGATGGAAATCAGGTCGTCGGCAATAGCGAGCGTCGAGAAGAACACGCGCACGCCGTTGGGCACGCGATTGCCCAAAAGCGACAGCACGCCCAGCGCAAAGGCAATATCGGTTGCCATGGGGATTGCCCAACCGTTGCGGGCGCCGGCATGGTTAAAAATGAGGTAGATGCAGGCGGGAACGACGACGCCGCCCACGGCTGCCAGCATGGGAAGCATGGCCTGACGCGGATTCTTGAGCTCGCCGACCGTCATCTCGTACTTAAGCTCAATGCCCACCAACAAAAAGAAGATCGCCATGAGGAAGTCGTTGACGAAAAGCTCAACGGTGAGACCAGCCATAAGGTTGCCCAGACCCACATACAGCGGGGTCTCCAAAAAGTGATGGATGGCCTCGTAGGCAT
>CABRZJ010000074.1:0-8582 GCA_902475425.1 uncultured Collinsella sp. | reverse complement strand
AGCCCGCACGCATGGCCAGCAGGCAGGCGCGCCTCAGCGAGCAGGACAGCCTGCAACAGGACGACGGCAAGTAGGGTTTTGGCATTTTGCCGGCACGGCGCAACCCATCCGTATGAGCCCCCGAAAGCCTCGTCGTTTTCGGGGCTCTCGTTTGCCCAGATAAAACCTAGCAAAATGAAGCTGCCGCTTTTTGGTAGGGAGGGTATATCGTTTTATCATTATGAGATAATATAAAACTAGACGTTATATACGTATTAGTTATTTCGATATTTCGATAAGAGTGATCAGATATGCCAGCGCCCAAAAATGCACCGCTTTACCAGCAGATTTATGACGAAATCAAAGATGCGATCGAGAAAGGTGTTTATGCACCCAAGGAGCGTATTCCGTCCGAGCTTGAGCTAGCCGAGCAGTACGACGTGAGCCGAATTACGGTGCGTCGCGCCGTCGAGGAGTTGTGCTCCGATGGCTACCTGGTTAAGCAGCAGGGCCGCGGCACCTTTGTTTCCACCCCGCACATCAATCGTCAGTTTCACGCCTCGACGCTGCAGACGTTTACCGCGCTGTGTGCCGGCAACGGCATGAAGGCCGGTGCGCACGTGGTCGATCGCCAGATCGTTCCGGCGCGCCAAAACGAGATGGAGTTCTTTGGTCTGCAAAAGGATGCGCTGCTGCTGCATATCAAGCGCGTGCGTACGGCCGACGGCGAGCCCATCTTTGAGGAGAACATCTTTGTGCCGTTTGACGCCTACCGTGAGCTGTTGACGGCCGACCTTGAGGACAAGTCGATTTTTGCCGAGGTCGAGCGTGTTGGCGGAACTCCGATTGTGTCGGTTGGCTACCGCACGGTCGAGGCCGTTCGAGCTAACGCCGAGCAGGCGGCCGAGCTGGGCATTGCTCCGCACGATCCGCTGCTCAACCTGCGTGCCGGCTTTATCGGTCCCAATGGCGAGCCGGTCCTGATGGGTAAGCAGTACTACGTGGGATCGCGCTACGTTATGGTGATGTAAGTTACGCGGTTTTACCAAACCGCGTAACGGCTCGACGCTGCAAGCCCGCCAGAGCGGCAATTTGCAGAATGAGCGTGGATAATCTCCCGTTTTTGGCTCAACGGCGTGCTCAAAGTGGGAGATTATCCACGCTCATCCGGAAAGTGTCCAAAAATCCACGCCCGTTCCCTTCGGATTGCATCGCCCGTGGCCGACAGCGGCGCGGCACCGGTCCGCGTGGCGGCGTATAATCGGCGGCAGATGACTTGAACGTTAGGAAACCATGACCGATAGCATGCAGCAGATGGCGCTCGACACGCTCGGCGCCTATTTTGGCTACACCTCGTTTCGCCCAGGACAGGACCGCATGGTCGATGCGATTCTTGCCGGTCGCGATGCGCTGGGCGTTATGCCCACGGGCGCCGGCAAGTCCATTTGCTACCAGGTGCCCGCGCTCATGCTGTCCGGCATCACCTTTGTGGTGAGTCCGCTGCTGTCGCTTATGGAGGACCAGACCCGTGCGCTGCTTGCGGCGGGTGCGCGACCCAGCTATCTCAACTCCAGCCTTACCCCGGCTCAGCAAAACACCGTGCTCAAGCGGGCGTGCGAGGGCCGCTACCAGCTTATGTACGTGGCGCCCGAGCGCCTGCTCGAGCCACGCTTTTTAGCCTTTGCACAGGAGGCCGCGGCCGACGGCGGCATCGGCGTGCCGCTCGTGGCCATTGACGAGGCGCACTGCGTGAGCCAATGGGGCCAGGATTTTCGCCCCGCCTACCTGCAGATTCGCGAGTTCATCGAATCGCTTCCGCAGCGTCCCATTGTGGCGGCCTTTACCGCTACGGCAACCGAGCGCGTGCGTGCGGACATCCAGCAGATGCTCGGCCTGCAAAACCCCGCGACGGTGGTGACGGGCTTCGATCGCAAGAACCTCTACTTTGGCTGCGAGGAGATGGGCGACAAAGCCAAGGCCGCGTGGGTGCGCGACTATGTGATCGCGCATTCGGGCGAGAGCGGCATCGTGTATTGCTCGACCCGCAAGACCGTCGATGCGCTGGCAGGTGAGCTTGCCGAGGCGCTGGGCCCCAGTGACATTCGCGTTGGCCGTTACCATGCCGGCATGGGCAACGACGCCCGTCGTCAAAGCCAGCGCGCCTTTATCGATGACGATATCCAGGTGATGGTTGCCACTAACGCCTTTGGCATGGGCATCGACAAGCCCAACGTGCGCTACGTCATCCACAACAACGTGCCCGAGAGCATCGAGGCCTACTACCAGGAGGCGGGCCGCGCCGGCCGCGATGGCGATCCGGCCAGCTGCCACTTGCTGTGGAACGGCAACGATTTTCGCATGCGCCGTTTTTTGATCGATCGCGGCGATGCTGCCGACGAGGCGCTCGACGACGAGCAGCGCGCATGGGCGCTCCAGAACCGCTACCGCCTGCTCAGCCAGATGGAGGGCTACTGCAATACCACCGGCTGCCTGCGCGAATACATGCTGCGCTACTTTGGCGACGAGACCGCGGCCGAGCATGCTGCCGCGGCTGGTGCGGGCGCCACCGCCACGGACGACGCCGAGGGCTGCGGCAACTGCAGCAACTGTCTCACGCAGTTCGAGGTCGAGGACGTCACCGATATGGCACGCGCTGCCGTGCGCTATGTGGCCACGCGCCCCATGCGCTTTGGCAAGTCGCTGATCGCCGACGTGCTCCACGGCGGCAACACCGAGCGCATTCGCCAGATGAATCTGGACCAGGACCGTGGCTATGGTGAGCTGTCGAGCGAATCGGTCGGGCGTATTAAGGACATCATTGGCCAGCTGTGCGGCCGTGGTTATTTGGCCACCTCGCAGGGGCAGTACCCGGTCGTGGGGCTGGGCCCGCGTGCCGTCGAGGTCGAGGATGAGGCGTTCGCCTTTACCGTCAAGCGTCGTGCGTCCAAGCGCAAGGTCTCGGCCCGCGCCCGCCGTGCGGTGGATCTGCTACGCGAGGAGGCCGAGCTGGATCAGCGACCGCGGGTGGGTGACGACGCCGAGCTGTTCGAGCGTCTGCGCGCCCTGCGCAAGGAGATCTCGACCGAGCTGGAGATGGCGCCGTACATGGTCTTCTCCGACAAGGCCCTGCGCGGCCTGTGCCGCCTGCGCCCTCAGACGCGCGACGAGCTTATCCAGGTCAACGGCATCGGCGAGAAAAAAGCCGACGCCTTTGGCGAGCAGTTTATGGCGGCGATTGAAGAGTTTGAGTCCGAGCATGCGCGGGATGGAGCGTAACGATGGTAGCCGATAGCAAGACCGACCGTACTGACGTGCCCGCCGTGCCGCTGTACCAGCAGGTTATGGACGACCTGAAGGGCGAGATCGCGCGTGGCGTGTACGCTGCCGGCTCGCGCATTCCTTCCGAGATGGAGCTCGCGAAGTCCTACGGCGTGGGCCGCATTACCGTGCGCCGTGCCATCGAGGAGCTATCGCGCGCGGGCTACCTCAACCGCCAGCAGGGGAGGGGCACCTTTGTGTGTGCTCCCAAGCTCAAGCGCAAGATTCGCCAGAAGGGTGACGTCCAGAGCTTTACTGAGGGTTGTGCTGCCAACGACATGGCGCCGGGTGCGCGTCTGGTGTCGCGCACGGTGGTTGCGGCGACGCGCGAGGACGCGTCGTTTTTTGGCGTGGAACCCGGCTGCGAGCTCATCGTGGTCGAGCGCGTACGTACGGCCGATGGCGTGCCCGTCATGCTCGAGAACAACGCCTTTGTGCTGGCCGACCATCCCTATCTGCAGCAGATTGCCGACGAGGACCTCGCCGATAACTCGATTTTTGCGCTCGTTGCCGAGCACTCGGGCCGCGCGCCGCTCAAGTCCGACCCCTGCACCGTGGAGATTGCGCTTGCCGATGCTCAGGTGGCCCCGCTGTTGGAGGTGCCGGTTGGCGAGCCGCTCTTTTATATGGAGGCGTGCTTTACCGATGAGGACAAGCGGCCCCTGCTGCTCGGTCGTCAAAAGATCGTGGGCTCGCGCTACGTGTTCGACATCTAACGTCCACGGATAGAACAACATAGAACAAGTTTGGTGAAGTGACTTCACCTGTGACAGCTTGCGTGCTATAAATAGGACAACATAGAACGACCGCAGGTACGAGCTGTCGTCGCTCAAAGCCGTCACACAGGGAGGAACGTCACCGTGAACGCACACGATCTGGTTCAGGAAATTATCGAGCGCAAGGGTAAGATCGAGAATGTCTTTTGGATCGCCTGCGGTGGTTCGATGATTGACCTGATGCCGGCCAATGAGCTGCTCAAGCGCGAGGCCACCACGTTTACCTCGACGGTCTACACGGCGCGCGAGTTTTGCCTGATGGCTCCCAAGAGTCTTGGCAAGAAGTCGCTCGTCATCGCCTGTAGCCACAGCGGTAACACGCAAGAGGTCGTCGACGGCTGCGAGATGGCGCTGGCCGCCGGTGCCGAGGTCGTTGCCCTCACCGACTGCGAGGGCTCAAAGATCGACAACGGCAAGTGGACTACCTGGGTCTATCCGTGGGGCGAGGGCGTGTCACAGGCCGAGGTTCCGCAGGGCATCGGCGCTCTGATTGCCGCCGAGCTGCTCGACCAGCAGGAGGGCTACGAGGCACTCGCCGACATGTACGCCGGCCTTAAGCAGATGGACGCCCTGCTGCCCGCTGCCCGCGAGAAGGTCAACGCCGAGCTGGGGGATCGCTTTGCCGAGCTCTGCCAGCAGCACAAGTTCTTCTATATCCTTGGTTCCGGCCCCAACTTTAGCCAGACCTACGCCATGGCCATCTGCTCGCTCATGGAGATGCAGTGGCAGCACTGCTGCTATATCCACTCCGGCGAGTATTTTCACGGTCCCTTCGAGGCTACCGAGCCCGGTGTGTTCTACTTTGTGCAGCTCGGATCGGGCGAGTGTCGCCCCATGGAGGAGCGCGCGCTGGCGTTCCTCAACACGCACACCGACACGATCATGGTGCTCGACGCGCTAGAGTACGGCGTGGGCGACGTGCCCGCCAGCGTGCGTTCTTACCTGGAGCCGATCTTCTTCTATGCGATGAGCTGCGAACTGCGCGCCGCACGCGGCAAGGTCTTCGACCACAGCCCCGAGGTCCGTCGCTACATGGGCATCGAACAGTACTAGGTAACGGGAAAAGCATTCACCTTCGATTCGCAAGCGTGTCGCGGGAGTCAAAAAGCGGGCCGCGCCGGTGGGTTTCCGGCGCGGCCCGCTTTACATTGTGTCCGTATGAGTGAGTTGTCGCATCAACCGGCGGACTACTTGGCGTCGTAGGCCTCGGCGTCCCACCAGTCGAGCTGGGCGATGTTGTCGCGAATGTGCTGGCAGCTCTTGTGGAAGCCCTCGAGCTCGTGCTCGGACAGGTCCAGCGTGTAGACCTCCTCGACGCCCTCGGCGCCGATCACGCACGGCAGGGAGGTGAAGATGCCCTCCTCGCCATACTGACCGGTCATAAGCGTAGAGGCCGAAAGCACGGCGTGCTCGTTGTGCAGCACGGCAGCGCAGACGCGCGCGGCGGAGTTGGCGACGGCGTACTCGGTGCACTGCTTGCCCTGGTAGGTTACGTAGCCGCCCTTGCGTGCAAGCTCCTCGACCTCCATGTGGTCGAAGGCGTACTTGTCAGGGTTCTCGGCCTGAAGTTCGTTGAGGCTCTTGCCGGCGATGGTTGCGGCCTTAAAGGCGGCAAGCTGGCTAAAGCCGTGCTCGCCGATCATGTAGGCGTCGATGGACTTGGGGCTCACGCCGACCTTCTTGGAGATCTCGGTGCGCAGGCGGGCGGAGTCCAGGCCGCAGCCCGAGCCGATGATCTTCTTGGGATCGTAGCCGGTCAGGTGCCACAGCTCGGTGCACACGACGTCGCAGGGGTTGGAGATGCTCACGAAGATGCCGTCAAAGCCGGCGTCGACGATGCGCTTGGCAAAGGTGCGGGCGGCGTCGGTGGTAAAGAACAGCTCGCCGTCGCGGTTGCCGGCGGCCAGCGCGACCTTGCCGGCGGCGTTGACGATGACGTCGCAGCAGGCAAGTTCCTCGTAGTGGTCGTAGCAGTTGACGATCTTGGTGTTGTACGGGACAAACGAAAGGGAGTCGCGCAGGTCTTGGGCCTCGGACGTCACCTTGGCCTCGTTGATATCGCACAGGTACAGCTCATCGGCAATGCCCTGCATGAGCAGGCTGTTGGCGACATGTGCTCCTACGTGGCCCTGGCCGACCACACCGATCTTACGCGTCTGGTACATATACGTATCCTTTCGGCCGAGTTTTTCGCGTCGAACCATTGTAGCGTCCTGCTGCCACTTTGCTAGGCTAAAGCGCCGTAGATTTTTGGACATGCCTTAATCTCTACTTTTGGAGTGATCTGGGCCGCTGACGGCATCGCTGGGCGATGTGCTCGCGCGGATGGGGCCGGTCGTTGTACCATAGCTGCAACTGACTCGTAAGGAGCATCCATGCCCATTCGCATTCCCGACGCCCTCCCTGCCGCCGCGCAGCTCGAGAGCGAGAACATCTTTGTCATGACCGAGTACCGCGCGCTGCACCAGGACATCCGTCCGCTGCGCGTGCTCATCCTCAACCTCATGCCCACCAAGATCGCTACCGAGACGCAGATCATGCGCAAGCTCTCCAACACGCCGCTGCAGGTGGAGGTGGACCTGCTGCGCACGAAAACGCACGAGGCCACGCACGTGAGCGCCGGCCACCTGGAGACGTTCTATCGCACGTTCGACGACATCCGCGACATCCACTACGACGGCCTGATCATCACGGGCGCGCCGGTGGAGCAGATGCCGTTCGAGGAGGTCGACTACTGGCCCGAGCTCTGCCAGATCATGGATTGGTCCACCACGCACGTGCACTCCACGCTGCACATTTGTTGGGGTGCGCAGGCCGGTCTATACCATCATTACGGTATCCAGAAGTACGACCTACCGGCAAAGGCGAGTGGCGTATTTGAGCATTATCTGGTGAAGCCGCAAAGCCCGCTGGTCCGCGGCTTTGACGACCGTTTCTATGCCGTGCATTCGCGCAACACCGATGTGCGCCGCGAGGACGTGGAGGCCGAGCCGCAGCTTGAGGTTGTGGCCGTGTCTGACGAGGTTGGCCTGTACATCGTCAAGTCGACCGACAGCCGTCGCTTCTTTGTCTTTGGCCATCCCGAGTACGATACCGACACGTTGCGCCTGGAGTACGAGCGCGACGTGAAGCGCGGGCTCAGCCCCCAGGTTCCGGCGCATTACTTCCCGAATGACGACCCCACGGCCGAGCCGCGCAACGTCTGGCGCAGCCAGGCTCAGTTGCTCTACACCAACTGGCTCAACTACTACGTCTACCAGACCACGCCCTACGACCTGGCCCGCGCCGGCGAGGAGCACTGGGCCGTCGGGAGGTGCGCCAGCCGTTAGGCGCTGACGATGTGGGGCAGCGGCAGGTCGTGGGTGTCGGTGGGAACGCGGTCGACGCGCTGTTCGTCAAAGGCGATGCCGATGATCTGGCATGTGGCCGAAAGCGTGGGCAGGTAGCGGTCGTAGCAACCGCCGCCGTAGCCCAGGCGCGCGCCGGTTTGGTCGAAGGCCACGAGCGGCACGATAATCATGTCGAGAACATCGGCAGGCACGATAGGGAAGCGGTCGCTGCCGATGTCCATGGCCGTGAAGGCCCGCGTGGGGTGGGTGATAAACGGAGCCGCGGATGCATCGTCGGCGGCAACTGCCCGCATGCACATGCGCTGGCCACAAGCTGCGGCATCAATTGCCGAGAGCATGCACGGATAGGCCACGCGCCAGTCGCGTTTGGCGGCCGCCGCGGCAAACGCGGCAGGGTCGACTTCGGAACCCATCGCGGCATAGACGGCAACGGTGTGCGGCGCCGCGGCACCCGAGTTGCCCAGCAACTCAACCAGCCGCGCACAGATATCAGCAGACTTCGCCGCCCGCAAGTCCAAATCAAGAGCATCGCGCTGGGCAATCACCGCCCGCCGCAACTCAGCCTTGTCCATCCCAACCTCCTCTAGCAAACCTGCCAAAAAGTGACAGGCTTATTTTGGCTGGTTTTATCTGGGCAAACGTCGAAGCCGCCACAAAGGCGCCCTGTGTGGCGGCTTCGACTCGACGTTGGCTTCACAGCGCCGCAGCGATCGCTTCAGTCACAAACTTATTGAGTGACTCACCCTTCTTTGCCGCTGCCAGCGCTGCTTGCTTGTGGAGCTCAGAGCCCGTTCTTACGTTGAACGAGCCCTTAAAAGCCCGCTCGGGTTCCTTGCCCTTCTCGGCGCAAAACTCAAGGTAATCGTCGACGGCGTCGTGGAAGCATTGCTCCACTTCTTCAGCCGTGGAGCCTTCAAATACGATTGCGTCCCTAATGCCGGCGACCATACCTGTTAGCACATGCTGTTCGGCATCGAACTCGACCGGGGCGAAATAACCCTTGTATGCCAAAACGTTACTCATGACTACCTCCGACATCTTGCAGAAAGCGAACGATGTTTCGAATGGTCCCCGCTGTCAATTCGTCTGATGGATGAGGCGCGTGCATTACGAACATCCTGCCATCTGATGGCCTGTAGAAGCGAACGCGCGATCCGGA
>CABRZJ010000073.1:0-8896 GCA_902475425.1 uncultured Collinsella sp. | reverse complement strand
CCGCTGCCCCGCAGGCCCCGACACCGGCGTCCAAGCAGTCTATCTTTGCCGATCCTGGCAAGACGCTGCTCAATGCATTCAATACCGGCGTTTCCTATTTTATCCCCATCGTCGTTATCGGCGGCGTGTTTCTTGCCTTCTCGCTGGCATCCGGTACCGCCGGCGCCAACGGCATGGAGGTTACGAACCCGCTGATGGTGAGCCTTAACACCATCGGCATGGCCGGCATCTCCATGATGATCCCGGTGCTTGCGGCATACATCTCCTACTCGATGGCCGGCAAGCCCGCGCTCGCCCCCGGTTTTGTCCTGGGCTACCTGGTCAACAACGCAGTCGTTACCCCTAACGGCAACAGCGTTTCGACCGGCTTCTTGGGCGCCATGATCATGGCGGTCATCTGCGGCTACTTTGTCCGCTGGATGAAGACCTGGAAGGTCAACAACACCATCCAGACCATCATGCCCATCCTGATCATCCCGATTCTGACCTCGCTTGTCCTGGGCATGGCCTATATCTACATCCTGGCCACGCCGCTTGGCTTTGTGATGGACTGGCTCACCGGCGTGCTCGGCAGCCTGCAGGGCGGTTCCGCAGTTGTCCTGGGTCTGGTCATTGGCGTTATGACCGCCTTCGATATGGGTGGCCCCATCAACAAGACCGCCTCGACCTTCACCATGGCCATCATGGCCTCCGGCATCTATGGCCCCAACGGCATGTTCCGCGTCGCCGTCGCCATTCCCCCGATTGCCTGCGGCCTTGCTGCGCTCATCGCCAAGAACAAGTTCGATGACGCCGATCGCCAGATGGGTATCTCCGCACTGTTCATGGGCTGCATCGGCATTACCGAGGGCGCTATCCCCTTCGCGGTCAAGGACCTTGGCCACACCCTGCCCGGCATCTGCATCGGCTCTGCCGTGGGCGCGGCGCTCGCCGCCTTCCAGGGTATCGACTGCTACGTCCCGCACGGTGGCTTTATCGTCGCCCTTGCCACCAACAACGTCGCGCTGTTCTGCCTGGACATCGTGATTGGCGCCGTGGTCGCCGCTGCAATCCTGATTGCCATGAAGCCCACGCTCGACAAGCAGGCCAAGTAAACCTTTAAGGACTCCGGTTGTGCGGAGGGATGGATTTGACTCCGCACAACCGCCCCTACACAACAAAATCCATCCGTACTGATAGGGCCCACATCTGGGTCCCAGGGAACTTTTGTCAAAAATCCTCTGGAGAAGGAGAACAAAATGTCCAACCTCACCATCCGCCAGGCCGTTCAGGGCATGCTCAAACTGCAGGATAGCGGCGATCACGCAACCATGGTCGGCATTGGCCCCATGAGCCCCAACCTGATTCAGGCCGTGTTCGAGCTTGCCAAGGACGAGGATTTCCCGCCCATGTTTATCGCCAGCCGCAACCAGGTCGATATGGACGAGATGGGCGCCGGCTATGTCAACGGTTGGGACCAGACGCGCTTTGCCGCCGACATCAAGAAGGTCGCCGACGAGGTGGGTTACACCGGTCCGTACTACCTGTGCCGAGATCACGGCGGTCCGTGGCAGCGCGACGAGGAGCGTAACGCCCACCTGCCCGAGGACGAGGCCATGGAGCTCGCCCGCAAGTCCTTCGTCGCCGACATGGAGGCAGGCTTTGACCTGCTGATGGTCGACCCCACCAAGGATCCCTATCAGATCGGCAAGGTTATTCCGCTCGACGTGGTGCTTCGCCGCACGATCGATCTTATCGACTACCTTGAGCAGTACCGTCGCGAGCATAACCTGCCCGAGGTCGCCTATGAGGTCGGTACCGAGGAGACCAATGGCGGCTTGACCTCTACCGATAAGTACGAGGAGTTCATTTCTCAGCTGCAGCCCGAGCTCGAGAAGCGCGGCTGCCCCATGCCCACCTTTATCGTCGGCCAGACCGGCACCCTTACCCGCTGGACGGAGCAGGTCGGTCACTACAACTTCAAGAACGCCCGCGAGCTTGCCGATATGGCCAAGCGCTATGGCGTGGGCCTGAAGGAGCACAACGCCGACTATCTGGACGACGCGACGCTGCTCGAGCACATCCCGGCACACGTGACCGCCTCCAACGTCGCTCCGCAGTATGGCACCGAGGAGACCCGCGCCTACCTCAAGCTCTGCGCCACCGAGCAGATCCTGGTCGACAACGGTCTGTGCGATGACCCCTCCGACCTGTATCACACGCTGCTGGTCAAGGCTATCAAGACCGAGCGCTGGCGCAAGTGGATGACTGGCGACGACGTCAACCTGCAGGTCGATGACATCCTTGCCGACGATGAGCTCAGCCTGAAGATCCTGGATGTCTCCGGCCACTATGCGTTCAACGATCCCGAGGTCAAGGAGCAGGTCGAGAAGCTCTATCGCAACCTCGCTGCCCAGGACATCGACGGCAAGCGCTTTGTGATCGAGCACATCAAGCGCCCGATCAAGCAGTACGTCGTCGGTCTTAACCTCAAGGGCGTCACGACCCGCATCGAGAAGGCTCTCGAGGACTAAGTAGCTTTTCCTACACGACGCCGGGCCTGGGGCATGTCCCAGCCGCAGGCCCGGCACATAGGACAAAGGGACATCCCCTTTGTCCTATTTTTTGAGTTTTGGATTCCTTCGAAGGAGTTTGCACCATGAAGTTCTTTATCGATACTGCCAATCTGGACGAGATCGCCGAGGCCAAGAGCTGGGGCTGCCTGGCCGGTGTTACCACCAACCCGTCCCTGTACGCCAAGACCGGCGGCAAGCTTGCCGACTTTGAGCCGCATATGCTCAAGATTGCCGAGCTCTGCGAGGGCCTGCCCGTTTCCGCCGAGTCTACCGCTACCACTGCCGAGGGTATGATCGAGGAGGGCAAGCGCCTTGCCGCCCTCGCCCCCAACATCGTGGTCAAGCTTCCCGTGTGCGAGGCCGGCCTTGCCGCCTGCCGTGCACTGGCCGATGCTGGCGTGCGCGTCAACATGACGCTCGTCTTCTCGCCGACGCAGGCCCTTATGGCCGCCAATGCCGGTGCTCGCTACATCAGCCCGTTTGTCGGTCGTTTCGATGACATCGCCGAGGACGGTATCTCGCAGCTCGACAACGTCGTGACCTGCATTAAGAACTACGACTGGACGGGCAAGAACGTCGACGACACCGTCGAGATCATCACCGCCTCGGTTCGTACGCCCAACCACGTGACCCAGGCCGCGCTACTCGGTGCCGATATTGCGACCGTGCCCATGGCCGCTCTCAAGAAGTGCCTGCATCATCCGCTGACCGACCAGGGCCTCGCCTCTTTTGAGGCTGACTGGCAGAAGGTCGTCGCTCAGGCTTAACGAGTGGATTGCCCCGGCATCGCGTCATCCGGTGCCGGGGTTGTTCTCAAGAGAGGAATTCGTATGACCAACCAGGAGCTGGCGAAGGTCGCCAATGAGGTCAGGAAGGGTGTCGTGACTGCGGTTCACGCGGCCAAGTCGGGACACCCGGGTGGATCGCTCGGTGCTGCCGACATCATGACGTATCTGTACTTTGAGGAAATGAATATCGATCCTGCCGACCCTCACAAGGCCGATCGCGATCGCTTTGTGCTCTCCAAGGGTCACGCGGCGCCGGGCCTGTATTCGGTGTTGGCAAATCGCGGCTATTTTCCCGTCGAAGAGCTCGAGACGCTCCGTCATATTGGCAGCCGACTGCAGGGCCATCCCAACATGAACGACGCCCCTGGCATCGATATGTCCACCGGATCGCTCGGTCAGGGCATCTCTGCTGCAGTTGGAATGGCGCTTGCCGCTAAGCACTGGGGCGACGGCTACCGTGTCTACACGTTGCTGGGCGACGGTGAGTGCGAGGAAGGCCAGGTGTGGGAGGCGGCCATGTTCGCCGGCAACCATGCGCTCGACAATCTTGTTGCCGTCGTCGACCACAACGGCTTGCAGATTGACGGCACGATCGATGAAGTCAACTCGGCCATGCCGCTCGCTGACAAGTTCCGCGCCTTTAAGTGGCATGTGATCGAGCTCGCCGACGGTAACGACATGGCGCAGATTGCCGCCGCCTTTGCCGAGGCCCGCAAAGTGAGCGACTCGCCCGTGGCCATTATCGCCGAGACGGTGAAGGGCAAGGGCGTCTCCTTTATGGAAAACCAGGTGGGCTGGCACGGCAAGGCACCCAACGATGAACAGTTTGAGCAGGCCATGGCCGAGCTCGCAGCAGCAGGGGAGGAGCTCTAATGGCAGACGTCAAGAAAGTCGCCACGCGCGTTAGCTATGGCGAGGCACTTGTCGAGCTGGGCAATGAGCGCGATGACTTTGTGGTTCTCGATGCCGACCTGGCCGCCGCCACGCAGACCGGTAAGTTTAAGGCTGCGCACCCTGAGCGCTTCTACGACGCCGGCATTGCCGAGAGCAACCTGATGGGTCTTGCCGCCGGCATCGCGACCACGGGCCGCGTTGCTTTTGCGAGCACCTTTGCGATGTTTGCCGCCGGTCGCGCCTACGAGCAGGTCCGCAATTCCATCGGCTACCCGCACCTCAACGTCAAGATTGGCGCTACTCATGCCGGCATTTCGGTGGGCGAGGACGGCGCCACGCACCAGTGCTGCGAGGATATCGCACTCATGCGCACGATTCCGGGTATGACGGTGGTCGTTCCCGCCGACGACGTCGAGGCTCGTGCCTGTGTGCGCGCCGCCTATGAGTTTGAGGGCCCGGTTTACATGCGCTTCGGCCGCCTGGCAACACCGGTCATCAACGACTGCGAGGACTATGAGTTCAAGATTGGTCGCGGCGTGGTCGTGCGCGAGGGGTCCGATGTGACCATCATCGCTTGTGGCCTTATGGTCGCCGAGGCGCTTGAGGCTGCCGAGGCGCTCGCTGCCGATGGCATCGATGCCGAGGTCATCAACATGCATACGATCAAGCCGCTCGACGAACGCCTGGTTGTAGCCAGCGCCAAGAAGACCGGTCGCGTGGTCACTGCCGAGGAGCATTCGATTATCGGCGGTCTTGGCGAGGCCGTTGCCTCGGTGCTAGCGGAGCAGTATCCGGTGCCGATGCGTCGCGTCGGCGTGCGCGATGTGTATGGTGAGTCCGGCCCTGCGGTCGATTTGCTGCACAAGTACGGTTTGGACGCCGACGGCATCGAAGCTGCGGTCAGGTCTGTGTTGTAAGGAAGGTTTCCATGGGATTTGTATCTGCCAACCAAGTGACGATAGGGTATACCGCCGCCTCGCGCGAGGATGCCCTGCATTATTTGTCCGATCAGGCCGTCGAGCTCGGCTTTGCTGACGACGCATCTGCCGTAGAGACTGCCTTCATGGCTCGCGAGAACGAGGCCGAGACTGGCCTTGTCGCCGGTTTTGCCGTTCCACATGCCAAAAGCGATGCTATCCACACGCCGGGCGTTGCCGTGCTTAAGCTGGTCGAGCCCGTTGAATGGCCGAGCTTCGATGGTGTGCCCGTCGATGTTGCGCTCGCGCTGTACGTGCCTGCCGGCGAGGCAGGAACCACGCACCTGCGCTTGCTCTCCAAGGCTGCCGTGATGCTGATGGACGCCGGCTTCCGTGACAAGGTGCGCGCGAGCACCAATCCCGTTGAGATTGCGGAGCTCATCAATAGCGGACTCGAAGACTAGAACGGTCATCCCGTTCAATCAATTGATCCTTCTCCAAGGAAAAGGGCCGCGACGCCGTATGGGTGTCACGGCCCTATTTGCGTTTCCCCAGATAAAACCTGCCAAAATAAACCTGTCCCTTTTTGGCAGGTTACTGATTCATGGCACCGTGGATGTAGGGGGTGACCTCAGGGGAGATATGGTCGCAGCCCAGCTCGCGCAGCGCGGACTCGATAACGGCGGGCAGCGGGGTCTTGCCCTTGTCGTCGACGGCGGCACCGCCGAGGGTGGCAATCTTGGCGACATCTGCGGGTGCGGCCTCGATATGCATGCAGCCGCCGACCAGGCGCGCGCGTACCTGTGCCAGATCAAGATCGTGCAGGTAATCCTCGCAGGCGCGAATCAGGGAGACCTTCTCGCGCGTAAGCTCCTCGCCCGTGGGGACGCGCGTGGCAAGACATGCTCCCGCCGGCAGGTTCCAAACGGGATAACCCCATGCGCGCAGCAGCTCGCGCTCTTCGTCCTTGGTAAAGCCGACCTCCATAAGGGGTGAGCGTACGCCGAGCTCTTCTGCCGCACGCATGCCGGGGCGGTAGTCACCGCGATCGCTTGCATTGCTGCCATCGATGACGGTGGGAAAGCCGAGCGACTTGGCGTGGTTGACGATGGCGGTAAAGCCAGCGTGCTTGCAGTGGTAGCAGCGATTGGCATCGTTGCAGGCTACTTGGGGGAGCTGCAACTGATCGACCGAAAGATTGAGCACGGGGAGCTTAAAATGCGCCCCTTCATTGGCTTGTCCATCAACGGACTGCTCAAACGAAGCCTGCTCGGGCGTGCCGATGAGCGGCGTGGTGAGATGGACGAGGAGGGTATTGGTAGGCATGATGCGGGCGCATACGGCGGCCAAAAAGCTGCTGTCAACGCCGCCGGAAAACCCGATAGCCACGCGCCCGTATGCCAAAAGCAGCTGTTCGAGCGCCGATAGCTTGTCTTGAAGCTCCTCTGCGGGTGCCGTGGTGTCTAAAATCATGAAACGTTCCTTATCGTTGAGTACTCGATCGAAAACTATAATCCTAATGCGTTACTTGCCATAAGACTTCTATCTGTGTAACGAAAGTGCAATATGGTATATACGTTATATACAAGTTGCCAAATGCGGTAGAGTTGCAGCAACGCGACAGCGAGAGTCGATGGGGGACCGATATGATCAAGGCTGTTATTTTTGACATGGATGGAACGCTGGTCGATACCGAGCGTTTGGGGATTAAGGCCTGGAAGGCAGGCGCCGCTGAGCTTGGGCTCGCGATTGATGATGCGCTGATCCATCAGTTTATCGGCCGCACGCTGCCCGATGTTATGGACATCCTTGATGAGCATTACGGCAGCCATGAAACCACCGAGGCGATCTATCGTCGCCACAAGGAGATTCGCGACGAGATGGTCAAGACCGAACTGGAACTTAAGGCCGGTGCCGCCGAGTGCCTAGACGAGCTGCTGGCTGCGGGCTATCACGTGGGTCTAGCGACGTCGTCGCGCCTCGTTACGGCCGAGCGCAACCTTAAGATGGTCGGTCTTTTTGGCAAGTTTGAAACGGTAACGTGTGGCGAGGACGTCGTGCACGGCAAGCCCGACCCCGAGATGTATCTGCTCGCCTGCGAGCGCGCGGGCTTTGCTCCCGAGGAATGTGCCGTGGTCGAGGATTCGCGCAACGGCTGCGTCTCGGGCATCACGGCCGGATGCCATGTCTTCGCCGTCCCCGATATCGTGCCGCTGCCGCAGGACGTGGTGGATGGCTGCGAGGCCGTGCTCGATACGCTGTTCGACCTGGCGGCGGCAATCAAGACTGTGCGTTAGAAAATTGCGGCGTTGAAACGAGCGATTGCTCACGTTTGCGCTTAAGCAAAAGGGGTCCGGCAATGGTCGGGCCCCTTTTGCTTAAGCGGCGACTTAGCATACTCGCGGGCGTGCTATAGATACGCACCGAGGTTGATGGCCGTGGCGTCGGTCTGGCTGCTTGCCTGGGTGCTGGCGCGTTCCAGTAGGAACGGACGTACCAGTTCTTGGCGGTTGATATCCTCGGCGGCGACTGCGGTGACGGTACGCGCTGCGGAGCCGACACGGATATGCTTGATCTTTGCCGGGGCCTTGTTCTCGATTTGCTCCATCAGCAGTTGGACACCCTTGCGGCCAATCTCGTAGCCCGGGGGCGCTACCGTAGTGAGCGGGACCGATCCGCTCCAAGCGAGCGGGTTGCCATCGCAGCCTGCTACGCGTACTTGCCCGGGGACAGAGATGCCCTTGTTGACCAGTGCCGAAACGACGCCCGAGGCCAACACATCGGTCAGGCCGACGACAAAATCGGGACGTTCGTCCGCGGGGCGCTCGGCGATTTGGGCACCGATGCCGTAGCCGTCGGCAGCGGTATTCCATTCGCCGGCGTCGATGACTTCGATCTTGATATCGGGGTGCAGGGCGAGCGCCTTATGAATGCCAAGGACGCGCAGGGTGAGTTGCATAAATGCTGCTCGGCCGACGACGACAATATGGTGCGCGCCGCGGGCGATAGCAAGTTCGGCAATGATGCGACCCTGGGCCTCGTTGTCGGCCGCTACGTAGTAGCCGGGCTCGGAGCAATGGATGTCCAGATGGACGATCGGCACGGGCATCTTGGTCATGGCGGGGTGCCAGTCGGGGGATGCCATGGGCTGAACCATGACGCCGGACATCTGGGTGCCCATAAAGTAGCGCAGGTAATGGTCCTCGAGAATATCGTCGTTATCGGCGTTGGCGATGAGCAAGTCGTAGCCGTGCTTGCGGGCCTCGTTGTGGGCGCCGCTGGCGATTTGGAGCGAAAAGCCGTGATCGAGACGGGGGAGCACCAGGCCAAAGGACTTGGTGGCGCCGCCCGCGAGCTGACGGGCGCTTTGGTTGGGCAGGTAGCCAAGGCGATTGATGGTCTCGTTGATGAGCTTGAGGGTCTCGGGGCGCAGCTTTTCGGGGTGGTTGAGCGCGTTGGAAACCGTGCCCAACGAAACCCCGGCCTCGCGCGCGACGTCGCTGATTTTTACCTTTGCCATAGCGGCCCCTTTGATGCGTTTCAAGTACAAGCCAGATTGTAGCATCCCAAACCTACCAAAAAGGGACAGGTTTATTTTGGCAGGTTTTATCTGGGCAAACGCTATTGCCAGCGCGACCACCACGAAGGGGGCAGGCACCTTTGTGGTGGTTTGGACCGGCTGGACGTGTGTGCATCGAGTGGTATCTAAGTTGAGATACCACTTCTGGTATATCAGCTTGCG
>CABRZJ010000072.1:0-9027 GCA_902475425.1 uncultured Collinsella sp. | reverse complement strand
TCGTAAGCGGCTGGGTCAGCCTGTGCCTGGCGGCCCTGTGCGCGGCAATCGAGTTCGGTATTCAGCCGATGCTCTTCATGAATGCTTCGGGCGCTCCGCTGTACTGCCCCTTCCCGCTGTCCGTGGCTATTCCGGCAATGTTGATCCCGCATATGCTGGTTGCCGGCGTGGTCGAGGGCGTGGCGACGGCCGCCATCTACGGCTTTATCAAGAAGACTGCACCGAGCATTATCGTCGGCCCCGAGGCTTCCGACGGCCTGCTTGAGACCGAGGGCGCAACCGCCAAGAAGACCTCGCTGGTCCCCACGTTCATCCTGGTCGCCGTGCTTGTCGTGGCTACGCCGCTCGGCTTGCTTGCCACCGGTGACGCCTGGGGTGAGTGGGACGCCGAGGGCGCCGCGACCGCCGTTCAGGAGGCTGGTGACGACAGCCTGCAGGCTTCGGTCGGCCTTGATACCCCGACCTTTGCCGACGCTCTGCCTACGGGTGATTACCTGCAGGCCTATTCCGAGGAGCAGGGTCTTGGCTTTGCCGGTCAGGCTGCCATGTATATCCTGTCCGGCGTGATTGGCGTGGCGGTGCTTACCATCGCATTCCGTCTGATCTCGCTGACGGTTAAGGAAAGCGGTGCTCATGGCAATAGCCGAGCTGCCTAGCTGGCTTGCGGTCGAGCAGCGTTACGAGCCCGTGGGGGCTCGGCATCGCGTGATGCAAAAGAATGTCCTGCACCTGGCGAGCCTGCTTGAGCGGGTTCGCCTGGGTGGGGGCGCGCACGAGGGCGGGTCGATGGTCGACCGCGCCCTTTCTTGCGTTTCGGCTCCGGTGCGCCTGGTGGGGATGTTCGTCTGCGTCCTGTGCGTGTGTCTGACACAGAGCCCGCTGTACCTCATGTTGATGGCGGCTATTGCGCTGGTGCTCGTTGCCGTGCGCCCCGTACGCGGGCTGCGCGCGACCTTTGTGCCGGCGCTTGGCGCCGCGGGGCTCGCCGTGGTTTTGGCGCTGCCTGCCCTGCTGCTGGGCGCTTCCGCTACGGGCGCCATGCTCATTATTGCGCTTAAGACGTTCATTAACGTGTCGCTCGTGCTGGGCGTTTCGTGGACGCTCACCTGGAGCCGCATGTCGGCGGCGCTCAAGATGCTGCATCTACCCGACGAGGTCATCTTTACGTTTGATATGGCGCTCAAGCACATTGAGGTGCTGGGTCGCACGGCGCACAATCTGTGCGAATCGGTCATGCTGCGCAGCGTTGGCCGTGCGCCTGAGGGATTTTCGCGTACCGATTCGATCGCGGGTATCATGGGCATGACCTTTATCAAGGCGATGGAATGCAGCCGCGCGATGGACGAGGCCATGCTCTGCCGCGGCTTTGCCGGCGCGTATCCGGCTCCCGCGCGGGGCGGCTTTGGCTGGCGCGATGCGGTTTACGCGGTCGTTGTGGTTCTGCTCGCCGTGTTGTGCGCGGTGCTGTAGCGCGGGCGGTCTAGCCGTCGATGTGAGTAGGGAAGGGCGACGTTTTGACGATCGATATGAATAGTGCGGCGGGCACGAACGGTGCGGGCGGCGCCGAGGGCGCGCCGCTTATTGAGTTGCGCGACGTGGTGTTCTCCTATGCGGGGCATACGGTTGTCGATGGCGTGTCGCTGCAGGTCGATCGTGGTGAACTCGTTGCCCTGCTCGGTCCCAACGGCTGCGGTAAGACGACGATTATGCGTCTTATTAACGGCCTTGAACTCGCGGACGCAGGGGCATAC
Organism: uncultured Collinsella sp.; assembly: GCA_902475425.1. Classification (GTDB taxonomy): domain Bacteria; phylum Actinomycetota; class Coriobacteriia; order Coriobacteriales; family Coriobacteriaceae; genus Collinsella. The sequence continues at coordinate 7,276 of CABRZJ010000072.1, read as the reverse complement.
CTGTTTGACGGGCACGTGGTCGATGCGGCGTATCTGAAGGATTCTGCTGCTGCTCAGAAGTTCCACCAGCGCGTGGGCTTCGTATTCCAAAACGCCGATGCCCAGCTGTTCTGCGCCACGGTGGGCGAGGAAGTTGCTTTTGGTCCCGCGCAGATGGGGCTGCCGGCAGACGAGCTCGACCGTCGCGTGCACGATGCCATGGAACTGTTTCAAGTTGCCGACCTGGTCGATGCCTCGCCCTATCAGCTTTCGGGTGGGCAAAAGAAGCGTGTGGCGCTGGCGGCAGTCGTATCGATGAACCCCGATATCTTGGTTCTCGACGAACCTACTAATGGGCTCGACGAGGATTCATGCGACATCGTGGTCAACTTCTTGCTGGCCTACGTCGCGGCGGGTAAGACGGTCTTGATGAGCACACATCACCAGGATTTGGTGCGACGCCTGGGTGCCCGTGCAATCTATATCGATCGATATCACCATGTGGTCGAGGCGCCTTCGCCGTCGTATGGAACCGAGAGCGGCGTTGTGGAATAGTTGCTGCGTGGAGCGTGCGTAGCCGCCCGCGCGGCTTTGCCGTGATGGTATAGTTATCCAGGTTTTTATGGGGGTGGCTATGCCAAGCTGGAACATTCATATCGCTCAGACGGAGCGTTTGCTGGAGCGCACCGGTGCGCTTGCCAAGAGCGTGCGCGACCGCAATGCCTTTTTGTTTGGCTGCGTGGTTCCGGATATCTTCGTGGGCTATATGGTCCCTGGCATCGCCGATCCCATCCCGTACCGCATTACGCACTTTGCCAAGCCCGAGCCTATCCCTAAGCCGCGTGAGCACGAGTTCTGGGATACCTATGTGGCACCGTTGCTTAAAAGTTCACCCACCGGTGCGCTAGCCGCGGCGACCTCGATTATCGAGGAGCGCGAGCGACTGAATCGCGTGCACTATCCCCAGCGCTACAGGGATGCCGAGCCGGTTGTCGGTCCCGGCGCTCGTGAGTTCTCGCTTGCGTCCGAAGATGTGGCGCAGTCGCTGCTCGATCTGACGCTGGGCGTTTGGTCTCACCTCGTGGCCGATACCGTGTGGAATACGCGCGTGAATCAGTACCTGGAGGCGCACGGCGGCAAGCCGTGCGAGGAGTTCCGCATTAAAAAGCAAGGCGACTTTGACTGGTTCGGCAAGACGCTCGGCATTGTTTCGATTCCGCGTGCGACCGATCGCCTGTATACCGCTGCGACGCGTTTTGGGCAGTATCCCATCCATAAAGAGTATGTGCTCAAGACCATCGGCGTCATGCACGAGATTGTACGCGAAAACCCCGGCGATCCCGACCATCCGCCATACCGCCTGCTGACCGAGGAATTCTTCGACGCGACGTTTACCGAGGTCATCGAGCTAACCGAGGCGGGTTTTGCCGCCCGTGTCGAATCGCCCGATGTGTCTGCGCTGCCCCTGATTGCTAGCTGCTAGCTGGCCGGCCCGGCAGTGAATAGCTCAACCCAATTGACAAGTAGCTCTTGCCGCAGGGTGACTTCGGCGGCGCGCTCCTGTTTGGTCTTTGGGGTGTAGGAAAGTCCAGCCTTTTTATGGATGAGCTCGGCTATGTGGTCGAAGCTCTTCTTATCCTTAATCTGGCCAAAGGTAATTTGGATGACGTCGTAGCCCATGCTTGTGAGCGCGGTGGCGCGCTCGGCATCGGAGAGGCTCGCGGCTTCGCTGTCGTGGGCGGAGCGGCCTTGGCATTCAAGGATGACACCCATGCTGTCGGTGGCGCTTTCGATGAGGATATCGGCGTAGCAGCAGGTTTTGTCATACAGCGAGCGCGCGGCGTCGCTGAGTGGGATGCGCACGTTGTTTGCGATGTTGATGCCCATGCCGCCCTCGTCGCGGGGGAGCGAGATAAGCATGGAGGTCTGTACTTCGAAGGGCGAGGCGGTCTGTCCTGTCATGCGTTCGGCGGCCCAGCGGAGCTGCTTAACACCGCGCAGGCCTGCGGCCTGCTTGGCGAACGCGGCGATATCCGCTGCGGAAAGAAGCGGCGTGCGCTTCCACAGGTTGGTATCCTTGCCGTTGACGTCGATAACCCGCTCCCAGCCGCAGTTGGGTGGAATGAGCTTAAGCGAAATAGCTTCATCAAGTTGCCGTTGCGCTCGTTTGCAGGGTGTATACACAGCAAACGAGCTGCACATCTCATAACACGCCATAAGCAGCTGGTTGCGTGAGACCTGCGTAGCAAGGTTGAGCAGTGTGAACTCGGGCGATGTGACATCAAACCCATGCTCGGTTTGCCTAAACGACCCGGGAGGCGGCTCTTGGGTCAGGAGGTGCGATTTAAACAGGCTTCGCGACCCGGATTGTGCCCGAGTGAATACAATCCTGTGAAGCGGTGCGTGAAGCAGGTCTTTTACAACTGCATGACTTCCGAGGCCGCAACATCTGCGATCCATATTGCCAAGGCTAATGGCAGGGTAAAGGCCTAATATCTGTGGCGGGATACGGTGATAGTAAAAAGCGGATTGACCGCATAGCGTCAGGTCCATGACGTCCTCCTGGTCGAAATATGCTTTTGGACCGTGCGATGCCAGTGTCAATTCGGAAGTATGCGGCAAAATCTAAACCTTGTGAGCAGACCTGGCTTTTGAGGCTAGTTTATCAGGCATTTTGTTGCGAAAAAACGGGGTGTGCTCGGAGGTATCAGAATTTGCCGCATACTTCCGAAAAGCAGGTCAATCCGGCTCTTGCTAAAACGATTTAGCAGCGTCGGTTAAGGTGTGGGTTTGCCACCGGGCGAACACTTTTAGCGCTTGGGACTTTATTCATTGGGTCTCGAAGGGTGGATTTCGCGCTTTTGGTAAAGAAATGAGTGTGTGTTTTGCCGTGCGCCGGCATTGGCACAGAAAAAGGGCCCGGAAGGCTTCGCCTTCCGGGCCCTTTGCGATGCAAGTGTGCTTGCAAGTACGACTTAGCGCACCTGAGCGACGTAAGCGACGTTGGTCGAGGAGACCTTGTCCTCGAGCTGGACGCTCATGCGGGGATCGCCGGCGGTGGCGACGGTCAGGTCGCCGGCCTCGACGTAGCCGAGCTCCTTAGCGGTCTCAATCGCCTTGACGATCGTGCCGTTGACGGTACCCTGGGTAATCTCGGCCTGGTGCGGGATAACGCCCCAGTACATGATCATCTGCTGGACGGCCCACTCGTGGCGGGAGAACGCGCAGATCGGCATGTTGGGACGGAAGTGCGAGATCAGGCGAGCGGTACGACCGGTGGTCGTCGGCACGGTGATGCACTTGGCGCCAACGGTGGTGGCCATGTTCACAGCGGACATACCCACAACGTTGTTGACGACGCGGGTGCCGTGAGCATCGGCCGGAACCTCGAGCGGAGCGTGGGCCGGGAGGTACTTCTCGGTCTCGAGAGCAATGCTGGCCTGCATCTTGACGGCCTCGACCGGGTACTTACCGGCAGCGGACTCGCCGGACAGCATGACGGCGTCGGTGCCGTCATAAATGGCGTTAGCAACGTCGGCAACCTCGGCGCGCGTCGGGCGCGGGTTCTGCTGCATGGAGTCGAGCATCTGCGTAGCGGTGATAACGGGCTTGTAGGCCGCGTTGCACTTGGCGATGATCTCCTTCTGGATGTGCGGAACGAGCTCGGGCTTGATCTCGATGCCCAGGTCGCCACGGGCGACCATGATGCCGTCGGAAGCCTCGAGAATCTCGTCGAAGTTCTCGACGCCCAAGGCGCACTCGATCTTCGGGAAGATCGTCACGTGCTCGCCGCCGTTCTCGCGGCAAAGCTCGCGGATGCCGCGGACGGACTCGCCGTCACGGATGAAGGAAGCGGCGATGTAGTCGATGTTCTCGGTCAGGCCAAAGAGGATGTCCTGACGATCGCGCTCGGTGATAGCGGGCAGCGAGATGTTGACGTTGGGCATGTTGACACCCTTGCGCTCGCCGATCAGGCCGTCGTTCTTGACGACGCAGGTCATGTCCTGGCCGTCGACGGACTCGACCTCGAGGGCAACCAGGCCGTCATCGATCAGGATGAGGGAGCCCTTCTCGACCTCGGAGGGCAGAGCCAGGTAGTCGAGGGAGATGTGCTCAGAGGTGCCGTGGAAATCCTCGGACGTGGGCTGAGCGGTGACGACGATCTTGTCGCCGGTCTTGACGGCGACCTTCTTGCCGTCGACCAGAAGGCCGGTGCGGACCTCGGGGCCCTTGGTGTCGAGCAGGATGCCGACGGGCAGACCGAGCTCCTTGGAAATACGACGGACGCGCTCGATGCGACCGTGGTGCTCGTCGTAGGATCCGTGCGAGAAGTTAAAACGGGCGACGTTCATGCCCGCCTTGATCATCTCGCGGATGGTCTCGTCGCTATCGCAGGCGGGACCCATGGTGCATACAATCTTGGTGCGCTTGTACATTCAGACCTCCATCTGACATCGTCTTGCGCTGATAGATAAACCATAAGAAATAAAACTGAGATGATTATAACGAAATGCCGACCGAATACCCCAAAAAATCGACCGTATGCCGAATTAGAAGTTCATTTTTTGCGAAAAAACGGTATATGCAAAAACTTTACCAACCGTTCTAACCGCTGCTATCTGGGCGATATTTCAGTTTGATGATGCACCGAAGAAAAAACGTTTTATCAATGTTGAACATCATACGGTCTGCATCGTTGCGAATGGACCCTATTTCCAAATGGATTGTTTTGGCTAGACGCGTTGCTTTGGGGTACCATAGCTCCACTATCAACTGCCGCTCAGCACGGCAGCCTTGATGAGCCCTTGCCCTTCTCCTGGGAATTATGATCGGGCATCAATCTGCTGAGTGGCCCGAATCCCAGGAGGGGACTCTATATGCAAAAGGAATACCTGTCCGCCGCGGCGGAGGTGCTCAGCGACCAGGGCGTCGATGAGAACCTCGGCCTGAGCAACGACGAGGCGTCGTCGCGCCTCGCCAAGACAGGCCCTAACAAGCTCGAGGAAGCCGAGAAAACGCCGCTGTGGAAGCGCTTCTTTGAGCAGATGGCCGACCCCATGGTCATCATGTTGATCGTTGCCGCCGTTATCAGCGCGCTCACGGGTATGGTCAAGGGCGAGCCCGACTTTGCCGATGTCGCCATCATCATGTTCGTCGTTATCGTCAACTCGGTGCTGGGCGTGGTCCAAGAGGCTAAAAGCGAGGAGGCTCTCGAGGCCCTGCAGGAGATGAGCGCGGCGCAGTCCAAGGTGCTGCGCGACGGCAAGCTCGTGCACCTGCCGAGCGCCGAGCTCGTGCCCGGCGATGTGATCATGCTCGAGGCGGGCGACTCCGTCCCGGCCGACTGCCGCGTGCTCGAGAGCGCCACGATGAAGATCGAGGAGGCTGCACTCACCGGCGAGTCCGTGCCTGTCGAGAAGCATGCCAACGTGATCGAGCTCGCCACCGGCACCGATGACGTGCCGCTCGGCGACCGCAAGAACATGTGCTACATGGGTTCCACCGTGGTATACGGCCGCGGCCGCGCCGTCGTGGTCGGCACCGGCATGAACACCGAGATGGGTAAGATCGCCGGCGCCCTGGCCGAGGCTAAGGAAGAGCTCACGCCGCTGCAGGTGAAGCTTGCCGAGCTCAGCCGCATCCTCACCATCATGGTTATCGTCATCTGCGTCGTCATCTTTGGCGTCGACATCATCCGCCACGGCGTGGGCAACGTCCTCACCGACCCGACCGCCCTGCTCGACACCTTTATGGTCGCCGTCTCGCTCGCCGTCGCCGCCATCCCCGAGGGCCTGGTTGCCGTCGTGACCATCGTGCTGTCGCTCGGCGTGACCAAGATGGCCAAGCGCCAGGCGATTATCCGCAAGCTCTCTGCCGTCGAGACCCTCGGCTGCACACAGACCATCTGCTCCGACAAGACCGGCACCCTTACCCAAAACAAGATGACCGTCGTCAAGCACGAGCTCGCCGCGCCTAAGGAGAAGTTCCTGGCCGGTATGGCCCTGTGCTCCGACGCCCAGTGGGACGAGGAGCTGGGCGAGGCCGTGGGTGAGCCGACCGAGTGTGCGCTCGTCAACGATGCCGGCAAGGCGGGGCTCACTGGCCTGACTGCCGAGCATCCGCGCGTGGGCGAGGCCCCGTTTGACTCGGGCCGCAAGATGATGTCCGTGGTCGTCGAGACCCTGGACGGCGAGTATGAGCAGTACACCAAGGGCGCGCCCGACGTGGTGATCGGCCTGTGCACCCATATCTACGAGGGCGACAAGGTCGTTCCGCTGACCGAGGAGCGTCGCGCCGAGCTCGTGGCCGCCAACAAGGCCATGGCCGACGAGGCCCTGCGCGTGCTGGCGCTGGCAAGCCGCACCTACACCGAGGTCCCGGCCGACTGCAGCCCCGCTGCGCTCGAGCACGACCTGGTCTTCTGCGGCCTGTCCGGCATGATTGACCCGGTTCGTCCCGAGGTCGCCGACGCCATCCGCGAGGCGCACGATGCCGGTATTCGCACCGTCATGATCACGGGCGACCACATCGACACCGCCGTGGCCATCGCCAAGCAGCTGGGCATCGTCACCGATCGCAGCCATGCCATCACCGGTGCCGACCTCGATCGCATGAGCGACGAGGAGCTCGACGCGCACATCGAGGACTACGGCGTGTACGCCCGCGTCCAACCCGAGCACAAGACACGCATCGTCGAGGCTTGGAAGTCGCGCGACCAGATCGTGGCCATGACGGGCGACGGCGTCAACGACGCCCCGTCCATCAAGCGCGCCGACATCGGCGTGGGCATGGGCATCACCGGTACCGACGTCACCAAGAACGTCGCCGACATGGTGCTCGCCGACGATAACTTTGCCACCATCATCGGTGCCTGCGAAGAGGGCCGTCGCATCTACGACAACATCCGCAAGGTCATCCAGTTCCTGCTTTCGGCCAACCTTGCCGAGGTGTTCTCGGTGTTTATCGCCACGCTCATCGGCTTTACCATCTTCCAGCCGGTGCAGCTGCTGTGGGTGAACCTGGTCACCGACTGCTTCCCCGCGCTCGCGCTGGGCATGGAGGATGCCGAGGGCGACATCATGAAGCGCAAGCCGCGCAACGCCAAGGACGGTGTCTTTGCCGGACATATGGGTCTGGACTGTGTGGTCCAGGGCCTAATCATCACCGCGCTGGTGCTGGCGAGCTTCTTTGTGGGCGTGTACTTTGACATGGGCTACATCCACATCGCCGATATGATCGCCGGCAATGCCGACGAGGAAGGCGTGATGATGGCGTTCATCACGCTCAACATGGTCGA
>CABRZJ010000071.1:0-9111 GCA_902475425.1 uncultured Collinsella sp. | reverse complement strand
CTGGGTCGGATGTGACGCCGGAGCTCTGCGAGCGCTACGGCATCGTGCGCGTGCCCATGCATGTCACGATTGGTGACGAGACCGTCGAGGACGGCTCGATCGATCCGCTCGAGATTTATTCGCGCTGCAATGAGTTTGGCGTGATGCCCAAGACCAGTGGCTGCGCGCCTGCGGATTTTGCTCACGTGTACGACCGCATTCACGCTGAGCAGCCCGACGCGACTATTTTGCATCTTGCATATTCCGAGGCCACGACCTGTTCGCATCAGTCCTCAAAGATTGCGGCCCAGGGGCGCGACTACGTGTTCTCCATGGACACGCGCTTTGTCTCGGTAGGCCAGTCGCTTGTTGTCGTCGAGACCGCCAAATACATCGAGGCTCACCCCGATGCCACCGTCGACGAGATCTTCGCCTTCGCGAACTCCGTCATGGACCGCGTGCTGTTGGGCTTTGTTCCTACGGACCTTGCCTTCCTTAAGGCGGGCGGTCGCTTGTCCAACGTCGCGTTCCTGGGCGCCCATCTGCTCAAGATTAAGCCCTGCATTGAGGTAACGGGCGGCAAGTTCGTGGCAACCAAGAAGTTCCGCGGCTCTATGCTCAAGTGCGCCCGCGCCTTTATTGATCACATGGTTGCCAAGGGCGAGATTGACTACTCGCACATTGGCCTGGCGTATTCGGTAGGTCTTTCCGAGGAGCTGCGCGACGACATGGAAGTCTATGCACACGATCTTGGCTTTAAGGACATTACCTGGACTCAGGTCGGCGGCGTCATCTCGAGCCATTGCGGCCCGACCGCCTTCGGCGCGGTGCTCACGCTTAAAGCGTAAAGGCCGCAGGCGAGCGTTCTTCAGCCTGACATCTCGACGTAGACCCCAGCCATGGTGATGGGGGATAGATTAAAACGTGCCATTCTAGCCCGAGACGTTTAAACGCAAGCACATGGGCTAGAATGGCTCTGGCATTTTAATTGGTTGCATCCAAGGAGAGGCAAGGTAGCGCGAATGGCAGAAATGACGCTTGAGGGTGTGGACGCTCGTCCCGAGGACTCTGCGTTTGCCCTTGGCCGCGTGCATTCAATCGAGACGATGGGGACGGTCGACGGACCCGGCATCCGCTTCGTAGTGTTTGTCCAAGGCTGCCCCATGCGCTGTGCGTATTGCCACAACCCCGATACCTGGTCGGTTAACGGCGGCACGATGGTGACCGTCGAGCACCTTATGGACGAGTTCCAGAGTAACCATGAGTTTTACCGCAGCGGTGGTATTACGGTGTCCGGCGGCGAGCCGCTCCTGCAGCCTGAGTTTTTGGCCGACCTGTTCCACGCCATGCACAATAACCACGATGGTCGTGTGCACACCTGCTTGGATAGCTGCGGCTATGCGTTCGATCCCGCGCATCCCGAGAAGTTCGATGCCGTGCTCAACGAGACCGACATGGTACTGCTCGATATTAAGCATGCCGACCCGGTCGAGCATAAAAAGCTGACTGGGTGCGATCCCGCACGCATTCTGGCGTTTGGCGATGAGCTTGCACGTCGCAAGATCAAGGTCGTTATCCGCCACGTGGTGGTGCCGGGCATTACCGACACGGTGGAGGAGTGCGAGAAGCTCGGTCGCCTCATCGCTCCATGGCACAACGTGGTGGGCCTGGAAATGCTGCCGTATCACACGATGGGTGTCGTCAAGTACGAGCAACTGGGCATTCCCTATAAGCTCGAGGGCGTGCCCCAGATGGATACCGCGCGCATGCCCGAGTTGCGTAATGCCGTTATGACCGGCATGAAAAAGCGCCGCGCGGAGCTCAAAAACGCTATCGGATAGCATGCCATTTTCGTTCCCCAAGGGCACTCATTGGGGACAGACTTAAATGAGTGCCCCTGGGCACCTAGTTGATTGCTAAAGAGCCCCGTCCTAAAAAGACTGCTCTCTGGGTTGCGGTGAGATGCGCAACAGAATCGTGCCATTTGGATAAATACGCTTGTGGTTTCTTTAAAGACACCTTAAACGCCGCTGAATATCTTTGGAAAGAATTGCCTGCTCGGTATCATGCTGCTCGTATATAAACGGTGGCAGTCAGGAGACCACGTGCGAAACATCGCATCGCGGGACGAGTATGTGCCGCAGCATGGCAGCAGATATAAGACGAAGGGCACGTCTTCGCGTGGCCTTGCCGGCGCTCGCATCCGCGTGAGGAAGATTGCCGCTATTGGGATGCTAACGTCGGCGGTTATTATCCTCGGAATTACCGTTAAAACCTACGCCTCGGAGCGAACGGGGCGCCCAGATGCGTCAACGGTACAGCTGCAAAACGAGAAGGTTTCAAAGTCCAAAGCGTCGGCAGATCAAGCTCTGTCGACGGCAGATCTCAAGACGAGACTTTCGAAGGCGAACTTCAACGATATCCCTTCGGGTGATACCGTTCGGACCTTCTCGTTGGTGGATAACAAGACTCCTGCCTTGGAGGATGAGAGCCTTGCCTCGCTCCAGGATGCCCTGTGTCGGGCGCAGGAACTGGGCGACGTGGGTGTAGTGTTCTACGACCTATCGAGTGGTAGGGGCGTGACGTATAACGCCGATGTTGAGGTGTATGGAGCGAGCAGTTATAAGGCGCTGTATGCACTCTATATTTGCGAGATGTTGGTCGAATCGGGGCAGGTGTCGCTCGATTGGCCTTTAGCCACGTATGGTGGTTACAGCATGGGCTGGCAGACGGTGCGCGACCTTATCGAGAATGCCGTCGTCAACTCAGACAACGATTCGTTTATCGCGTTACGCGCGGCGTTTGACCATGATGGCTATGAGGATTGGATTGCCAATCTGGGCGTTGATGACGAAACGGCACTGAATCCGATGAGTGATTTTCCGACCTACTGCCCGCGCACTTCTGCGAGGTTATGGCGCGAGATGAGCGAGTATCTGAGCATGGATACCGAGACTTCACAGTGGTTGTCGGGCCTTCTGGCATCAACATCGCGCTCGTTTATTTGCGATGACATTGCGGACGAGCAGGTTTTGGTGCGCAACAAGGCAGGCTGGATTAGCGAGGATGGTTACTATTCGACATGCGATGCGGGCCTCATCGACATCGATGGCCGTACCTATGTCATGAGCGTCATGACATCGATGCCATGGAGTGACCGTTCGAGCGAGGTTACGGCCGCGATTGCAAAGGCTCTGTTTGATACGCGAGCTGCACTGGCTTAGCGTGTTCGTTTGGCGAGGTCAAACAAAATGCTGGTACCATACCTTGGTTGAGAATTTCGTATAGGTTTGGGGAATGGTATGGCTACCATCGCGATTATCGGTGCGCTCGAAAAAGAGATCATGCAGATTAAGGAAGAGCTGAGCGACGTTTGCGAGGCACGGGAGGCGGGCTTGACCGTTGTGAGCGGTGAGCTCGACGGCCTGACAGTTGTCGCCACAACGGCGGGCATGGGCACGGTGAACGCCGCTGCTGCAACACAGCACCTCATTAGCAAGTATGCTCCGCAGGCTGTTGTGTTTTCGGGCATTGCGGGCGGTTTGAACCCCAAGCTCCATATCGACGACGTGGTCATTGGCAAACGCCTACGCTATCTGGATACCGATACCGCGCTTATCGCCGAGTCCGCACCGGGGCTCGAGGAGTTTGGCTCGACGCCCGCGCTGGTCGATATTGCCGCCGACGTGCTTGCTGAGCGTGGGTTTGTTGACGCTTCGAAAAATACAGTCGCTTCGAACGAGGGCACCAAGCAGTTCCTGGTCGGCACGATTGCCACGGGTAACCGCTTTGTGACGGGCGCCACCATGCGCAACGACGCTATCGAGGCGACGCATGCCGATTGTGTCGGCATGGAGGGCGCGGCAATTGCCCATGTCGCAACCAAAAATGGTGTCGATTGCCTGGTGTTGCGCGCTATCAGCGATAATTGTGACGAGGCGTACGATGCAATTTGCGAGCGCGAGTTCGATCTGTTCGAGTACGCGCGTGTCGCAAGTGACATCACGCTCGATATCGTCCGCCGCATTGCCGCTGCGCAATAGCGCGTCTATTTGTAAGAACCTACGACCAAGGAGTGTCCATGGCCGATTCCATTAACTATCAGCTTGCCAAGTTCGTCGCCAGCTACGGCAAGGTTTCGCAGATTCCCGAGTCAACCTGTCCCGAGGTGAGCTTCGTCGGCCGCTCCAACGTGGGCAAGTCGTCGATTATGAACAAACTCTTTGGCCGCAAGAACCTGGTCAAGGTTTCCAGCACGCCGGGCAAGACGAGCAACATCAACTTCTTTGAGGCCGACGACGTGCATTTCGTGGACCTGCCGGGTTACGGTTTCGCCCGTCGTTCCAAGGCCGAGCGCGACCGTTGGGCCGAGCTCATTGGCGATTTCTTTGACTCCGAGCGCAGCTTTAACTTGGTCGTCTCTCTGGTGGATATCCGCCACGACCCCAGCAAGCTCGATCATGACATGATCGACTACCTGCAGGGCAACGAGTTCAACTTTATCGTCTGCCTCACCAAGGCCGACAAGCTCAGCCGCACCCAGCAGGCCCGCCAGGCAGCGGCCATCAAAAAGCAACTCAACGTTCCGGCCGAGAACGTGATCATCACAAGCTCCCAGACCGGCACCGGCATCGACGAACTCAAGCGCCGCATTGCCGAGGCCTGCCTCTAGTAAGGGCTCTTGGCAGGCAATAGTTTGCATCTATCTATATCACCCCAGTGATAGTTATTGGTACACTATCGCTGGGGTGATATTTTTGTTTGGAGGTCGATATGGAGCTTTGGCACGGGTCGGAGGTTGTTGTCGAGCATCCGTCGTTGGATAAATGCAGACAATTCAATGACTATGGGTGTGGGTTTTATTGCACGCCACATGAGGAAATGGCAATGGAGTGGGCATGCCGGACCGAGTCCGATGGTATCGCGAATCGATACGAGCTCGATATGGATGGTCTCGCGGTCTTGGACTTGGAGTCCGGGGAGTTTTCAATTCTCAATTGGCTTGCGATTTTGGCTAACAATAGGGAGTTCAATGTTTCGACACCGCTGGCGCGCGAAGGACTTCGCTATCTGCTGGATAACTGCCTGATTGATATTTCTCCCTATGACGTAATTCGAGGTTATCGCGCCGACGATTCCTACTTTTCGTTTGCAAGACAGTTCGTTAACGGCATGATCTCGCTTAGGCAACTGCAACTCATTATGCGTTTGGGCGATTTGGGCATCCAATACGCTCTTATGAGTGAGCGTGCGTTTTCAGCAATCAGATTCCGCGAATGGAGGCAGGCGTTGGGATCTGAGTATTATCCCAAGCGCTTTAAGCGAGAGCAGAACGCGCGGCGCAAGTACCTGGAAACTGTGAATGGATTCGACTCTGAGGGTGTCTACATTAGGGATTTAATGACAGGGAGGATTGATTTAAATGATCCAAGAGTTAACGGATTGTGGGCCGAGTAGGACATACCCCGTCTACTACCTCGAGGATGCAATGAACAACCTCGGCGACTGCTTCGACTATGCCGTGAACGACTATGGAGCGGAAGGGTCCGAGGTCGCTGAACTCTTTTGCCTGAGCGGCGTAGCCCGTGAGTTTGAGCGTGGCAACGCATGGGTCGTATCGGGAAAATCGGGCGTTGAGCTATTCGCGCTTATCGCCGAAAGGTCGGGCTACCAATCAAGGCCGATGCCAAATCGAACCTACCGATTCGAAAAGACACCGGAATATTGGACAGGCTGGATATTGGCATACCTTCAGTGGCGCCTAGGAGAGTCTTTCGAAGACCTGCTGCATGTCGTTCCGTTTGACGCACTGCGCAGTCTGTACTATCCCTGGCACGAAGCCTCGGAGGAACGCGTGGCTCGCCTCGTCTGCGATATGGCGAAAAAAGCGTCCAGGCAAACCAAACTTGCGTTAGCAAGAAAGAAGCTTAAGAAAACCCAACAAGACCTAGCATACGAATCGGGTGTGTCACTCCGCTCAATCCAAATGTACGAGCAGCGCCAGAGAAACATCAATGAAGCTTCGGTAACAAGCGTAAGAGCCATAGCAAAAGCCCTCCACTGCAACATCGAAGATCTCCTAGAGCCAGTCTTCGAATACAAAGAAACAAGCGCCGCCTAAAGGGGATTCTGGCCACTGATTGCTCAACTTGTGGTTCACCAAGGGCAATTTGAGCAGCGAAGCCGGCTGTCTCGTTGGAGCGTGCAGGCCTTGTTGATATTTAAATCCGCTTTCATATTGAAATGCCCCGCCAAGCTAAAGTGCTCGGCGGGGCAATTTTCGATTGACGATGCTGCCAGGGGTTGAGTTTTAATATATCGCGAGTAAGAGGCGTCTGAATTTAGTAATCAAAGAAAATTATTCAATTCGAGCGCTTAGCCAGTACTCTCCATTCGAAGCTACGATTGCATACGTAATTCCATTTTTGACAGTTGGCGTATCTACGCAGGCAGCACCAACTTCCTTGGCGTCTGAAAACGAAAGTGTTGGATCGATTGCTTGTATAGTTGCCAATGCTGTCGCCGCGGCATAGTCGGAGTTTTCGAAGTACATGACTATGTTTTTGAAGCAGTTTTCGGATCCAAGATAGCTGAGTAGCACCGGGTTACTCGAGTCCGAAAAGAAGCCTCCAATACCGGCAATCTTTGAACCGTTTTTGATCTGAAGTTCGAGCCCCATGCCGCTATCGTCTAGTTCGTAATCCGCATTCATGCTGCTGCAATTGGGGATATCGGAGAATTCCTCGTTAAGTCGATCAATAAAGCCTTTTGGGGAAATTGAAAACTTTCCGTCGCCAAGAAAAGATGTGATTTCCTTCTCGTTGCGGGTGTCAACGACCTCTCCGCATCTCTCGCATTCTCGTATTTCCTTCGAAGTGGCATCTACGTAGTCGACTTCTTTGGTCCACGAGCCCGGTTGGTGTCCGAGTGGCTCCCCTTTCGTTTCGCCGCAACGCTGACAGGTCTTCGGTGTCGTACAAGTTGCTTCTTCCCATTCGTGCCCGAGAGGTTCTCCCTCGGTTTTGCCGCAACTTTTGCATACACGGGGGCTGGTGCAGGTTGCATTGGCCCATAGCTTGTGGCTACAAAACAATTGAGGAAACAGCATGGGCAAACTGAAGATGATGACAACTGCCACGGCAGCTGCGATTGCCGCTCGTTTTTTATTGCCTAATTTATGAATGGCCCGCGTTAGAAGTGAGTCGTTTTCTTCATTTTTGCGTGCGCCGTCATCTTCGTTTGATGGCGGAATTTCAGAGGAGGAGGTGCCGCTAGCACCATCAGAAAACTGCTCGGCTTTGAAATCCGGCTTCCGCTCGTCGGACTCGCTGAGTGCCTTTTCCTCGTCGGGCTCCTTCATCTCGTCATTCATGTTTATCGAGGCTCCTTCCTAGCTATGAATCTGCGATGGGCATTTTTGATAAGCGGAATGGCTGGTGACATAAATATATCCCAGTTTGGGATATATCAAAATGGAATATAGCGTAAACGGCATGAACGTTGATGCTAACAGGACATGCGGAAAATGCCTTTCCCAGATTCGTCGGGAGCAAGGTATCACTCAGGTTGAACTCGCAAAGAAACTGGGGGTACCTCAATCGTTCATCTCAAAGGTCGAGACCGGGGAACGCAGCCTTAGGGTTTATGAGCAGTTTGTCTATGCGGACGCACTCGGAATTACTGTTGAGACGCTAGTACGTAAACTTGGGGCTGTTTTGAGTAGCGAAGATAATTAGATGACGTCACGTATCGATCATCAATTAGAAATTAAAACAGAGCTATAAGGCGAATGAGATGCTGGGAAGTGCGCCTTTATCAAATAGAAGCCAAAAAATCAGCCCAGCGACTTTCCAGAGCGTAGGTTCCTGTAGCCGCCGCCAGCGAAGTTAACGTAGGGGAGGCCAGGGGCTTTGCCCCCAAATCTTTCCGTATCGTGAAGGGTTCTTTGTCCGCTGCTCCGAAGGAACGCAAGATTAAATCAGCGAATGCGATATCCTGTCGAGGCTGCGCAGGCCCCCTTGGGGCTTCCCCTGAAAACAATCCGCAGATCGAATTGCCCCGTCGCGCGAAGCGCACGACGGGGCAATTCATGATCGAGGACGTTTTCAGGGGAAGCCCCAAGGGGGCCGGTGAGAGCAATGAGGCAGGACGCTACAGGTATTCGATCTGGGCGCCCTCGGTGTCGCACGTTAGAATATGCGTATCACACTTAGGGAACTGCTCACGCAGCTTGACCTGCAGGAACTTTGCCACGATGGTGTCATCAGTCACGGCCATGAGGGTCGAGCCCGAGCCGCTGATCCAGATGGTCTTAGCGCCGCCGTTAAGGCAGGTGTCGCGCACGGCGTTGTAGTCGGGAATCAGACGGCGACGATAGGGTTCTTGAATGCGGTCGTCATTGGCAGCGGCAATCAGGTCCAGGTCACCAGTCTCCAAGCCGCGCGTCATGCCGGCGATGCGGCCCATCTGCCACACAGCGGTGGAGAGTGGAATCTCCTGCGGCACAACCTTGCGTGCCTCGCTCGTATGCACCTCGTAAGGTGGAATCACGGTAATAAAACGCAAGCGATCGCTCACCTCGTAGCGCAGGCACTGGGGGAGCGAATCGGTCGGCGTAAAGGAGCAGACGGCGCCACCCAGGATAGCGGGGGCGACGTTATCGGGATGGCCCTCGACCTCGGTGGCAATGCGGACGAGCTCGGCGCGGTCGACGGTGTGGCCCGTCAACGCGGCGGCTGCCATAATGCCGGCGACGACGCAGGTGGAGCTGGAGCCCAGACCGCGGGCGACGGGAACGTCAGTCTGAATGTCGATGGCGACGGGGAAGGCCGGCTCGCCCCATGCGGCCAGTGCATCCACAAAGCTCACGTAGACTAGGTTGTTCTCGTTTTGGAACTCCTCGGGGCAACCTGTGATGATGAGCTTGTCGGCGCGCTCGAAGGTAAAGTGCGAGTAAAGGCTGACGGCCATGCCGAGGGTGTCGTAGCCGATGCCTAGGTTGGCGCTGGTTGCTGGGACGGTGATCTTGATCATGTGAGTCCTCCTGGCGTGCCTGGCTGTTTAGTTCGCTGCTCGGGCAGTCCTGCGCAAGACGGAAAGCACATTAAGTGCTTTCCTTTGCGTGCGGAACTC
>CABRZJ010000070.1:0-9240 GCA_902475425.1 uncultured Collinsella sp. | reverse complement strand
TACGACCTGGCCGGCTCGCTGTCGCTGATCGGCGTCAACCGCGGTCGCAAGAAGGCGCTCAAGTCCATTCTCAAGTCGTTCCGCGAGAACTATGTGCCCGATCGCACCATGCCCATCGCCATTATGACGGCCGATGCCGAAAAGGACGGCGACTGGCTCGAGGCCGCCATCCGCAAGGAGGAAGGCTGCGCCGACGTGACCATCATCCGCAGCTCTGTGGGCCCCACCATTGGCTCGCACGTGGGCCCCGGCATGGTGGCCTGCGCGTTTTGGGGTAAGAACCGCGCCGACAAGGCGTCGCTTTCCGACCGCATCGCCCGCCGCGTGCGCGGCCAGTAGGCAAGCGCTGCGTCCGTAATCGCCCTCGACTCACAGCCCAACGCTGGCACCGAGTATTCAACCTGGTAACAACACCCAACCCAAAAGGAAAGGTTTCATGGCAAACAAGCTCTCCGTCGCATTCATTGGCACCGGAATCATGGGTGCCCCCATCGCCGGCCACATCCTGGACGCCGGCTACCCCGTCACGGTCAACAACCGCACCAAGTCCAAGGCCGCCGCGCTTATCGAGCGCGGCGCCGTCTGGGCCGATACGCCGGCCGAGGCCGTGGCGAACGCCGATGTCGTCTTTACCATGGTGGGCTATCCCTCCGAGGTCGAGGAGCTCTATCTGGCGGGCAACGGCCTGCTTGCGTGCACCAAGCCGGGCGCGGTCTTGATCGATCTCACCACGAGCTCGCCCGAGCTCGCCCGTGACATTGCCGAGGCCGCCCAGGTTTCTGGTCGCATGGCGTTTGACTGCCCCGTCACCGGCGGCGAGTCGGGTGCTATCGCCGGCACGCTCACGGCTATCGTGGGCGCTACCGAGAACGACATCGCCCCGGTCCGCGACATCCTTGCCACCTTTGCGGCCAACATCTGCTGCTTCGACGGCGCCGGCAAGGGCCAGGCTGCCAAGCTCGCCAATCAGGTGTCGCTGGGCGCCTGCATGGTCGGCATGGCGGACGCCATGGCATTTGCCGAGCTGAGCGGCCTTGACCTGGAGAAGACCCGCCAGATGATCCTGGGCGGCACCGGTAAGTCCGGCGCCATGGAGAGCCTGGCGCCCAAGGCGCTCGACGGCGACTACAAGCCCGGCTTTATGGTCGAGCACTTCATTAAGGACCTGCGTCTGGCGCTCGCCTACGCCGATGATCGCGAGCTCGCGCTGCCCGGCGCCGACGTCGCCTTTACGCTCTATGACATGCTCGACGCCATCGGCGGCGCCAAGCTGGGTACCCAGGCCATCACGGTCCTCTATAAGGAGGAGGCCGACGCCATTGCCGCCGGTCTGGACTGGTCGCAGTATCGTCCCGAAGAGCATGGCGCTCACGAGGAAGGCTGCGGTTGCGGCGAGCATGGCGACGACCACGAGTGCGGTTGCGGCCACCACCATGGCGAGGACCACGAGTGCTGCGGCGGCCACGGCCATGACGACGGCCACGAGTGCTGCTGCGGCCACCATCACGGGGAGTAGCGCCCATGAGCTGGACGTTCGTGGTGCTTGCGCTGGTGCTCTTTCTCTTTGCGATCTACATCGGCTTTTTGTGCGGCCAGTGGGCGTGCGAAAAGCGCGTCATCACCAAGCGCGACTACTGGATTGCCAATTTTACAGGAGCGGCGGCAGTCGTCCTGCTGACCTGGGTGTTCTCGCTGTTCCCGCTGGTGCAGTTTGCGCCGATCGGCTGGCTCGGCGGTTTTATCGCCGGTCTTAAGATGAGCTTTGGCGAGTCCGTCGGCCCATGGCGCAAGCACGATGAGGTCTTTAACGTCAACAAGGCACACCGCGCCGCCGCCGATGCGGGCGACGCCGAGGAGCGTCGCCGCGCACGTCGCAATGGTGCAGCCGACCGACAGCTCATCTCGGTCACCGATGACAGCAAGGGTGCTGGCAAGCACGCTAAGAAATAGTAAGAAGAGGTAACTATGGCAGAAAACAAGGAAGAACAGCTCACCGACGAGGAGCTGGCACAGCTTCAGCTGGCAGAGGAGAACGAGAACGCCGTCGACCGTCTGGTCAAGGAGCTCGGCTGCCCCACGCGCCGTATCCGCCAGTTTGCCGCCCGCGTGCTGCACCTGCTGGCCGAGCGCGATCCGCAGCGCGTCGTGCCCTGCGTGCCCGCGCTGATCGAGGCACTCGACCGCCCCGAGGCTCAGACCCGCTGGGAGGCCCTCGATGCCCTGGCGGCGCTCGCCGCCACCTGCCCCGAGCAGCTGGGCGATGCCTTTGAGGGCGCCGAGACTGCGCTGTTCGACGAGATTTCCTCCACGCTGCGCTATGCCGCCTTCCGCCTGCTGTGCGTGTGGGGCGCCACGAGCGTCGAGCGTTCGCGCGAGGCTTGGCCCATCCTGGACGAGGCCATCCAGTGCTACCACGGCGACCTCGAGTATCGCGACATGCTCGGTTGCCTGTACGAGTTTGGCCGGGGCGAGATTGACGCCGAGGTCGCCGAGAAGCTCGCGCTGCGCCTTAAGTTCGATGCCGAGAACGGCAAGGGTAGCTATCTCAAGGCCCGTTCGAGCGAGATTTGCGAAATGCTTGTTAAACGTTTTGGCCTGGATCTCTCCAAAAAGAAGAAGCGTGCTAGCGTAAAAAAATCTGACGACGCCGAAGACGAGGAGTAACAGATTATGGCGCACGATGTAGTCCTGATTCCTGGTGACGGTATCGGTCCCGAGATTACGCAGGCTATGCGCCGCGTGGTCGAGGCCACTGGTGTCCAGATCAACTGGAACGTCCAGGAGGCCGGTGCCGGCGTCATGGACGAGTTTGCCACGCCGCTGCCCCAACATGTGCTCGATGCGGTCGCCGAGACCAAGGTTGCTATCAAGGGCCCCATCACCACGCCGGTCGGCACGGGTTTCCGCAGCGTTAACGTCGCCCTGCGCAAGCATTTTGACCTGTACGCCTGCGTGCGCCCCTGCCTGTCGCAGCCGGGCGACGGCTCGCGCTTCCGCGACGTCGACCTGGTTATCGTGCGCGAGAACACCGAGGACCTCTATGCCGGCATCGAGTTCGATGAGGGCGCTGCCGAGGTCGAGGAGCTCTCGCAGCTCGTCGAGCGCTCGGGCCAGAAGACCTTCGCCGCGGATTCCGCCATCTCAATCAAGCCGATTTCCATCGCCAAGAGCCGCCGCATTGTGGAGTATGCCTTTGAGTATGCCCGCCGCTGCGGCCGCAAAAAGGTGACGGCCGTGCACAAGGCCAACATCATGAAGGCGACCGACGGCCTGTTCCTGCGCGTGGCGCGCGAGGTGGCCGCCAACTATCCCGATATCGAGTTCAACGACAAGATCGTCGACGCCACCTGCATGGGCCTGGTCCAGAACCCCAACGACTTCGATGTCCTGGTGCTGCCCAACCTGTACGGCGACATCGTGAGCGACCTGTGCGCCGGCCTGGTGGGCGGCTTAGGAATGGCCCCCGGCTCCAACATCGGTGCCGGCTGCGCCATCTTTGAGGCTACGCACGGCTCCGCGCCCGATATCGCTGGCCAGGATATCGCCAACCCCACGGCCGAGATTCTGTCTGCGGCTATGATGCTCGATCATCTGGGCGAGAACGATGCAGCCAATCGTATCCGCGCCGCCGTGTCCGCCACGCTCGACGAGGGTAAGCAGGTTACCGGTGACGTGCGTCGTGCTCAGACCGGCTCCGTTGAGGGCGCTGTGGGCACGCAGGCCTTTGCCGATGCCGTTATCGCGCACCTGGCCTAAGGTATGCACGCTGCAAACGCCTAAATAGTACTTAAGTGTTTGCGTATAACCTAAGAATCAATACGCCCGGCGCCTCGTCGGGCGTATTCTATTGGGGACTATGTTTCCTAACAAGGAGTAACTGATATGGGTCTGATTCAAAAGAAGGACGAGAAGGACGAGATCGACGGCATCCAGATCATCGAGCGCGGCGAAGGCCCCGACGGTGATGAGGACGAGAAGATCGACCTGGTCGCCGGCACGTCTGCCGAACATATCGCCGCTGGCACGACCGCCGAGGAGGAAGACGCTCGCCTGGAGGCAAAGATCGCTGCGGATGCCGCCGACGAGAACCTCATGTCCGAGGAGCAGGACGAGGACGACGACTCCGACGAAGACGACCATGCGTCCAAGCACAAGAAGACGATGATCGCCGCCTTCGTGGTTGCAGTCGTGATCGCTGCGGTGGTCGGCTTCTTTATTGGCAATGGCGGCTTTGGCGGCAAGGGTGTCGGCTCGGCGACCCTCACCGAGGACCAGCTCGATTCGACCGTAGCAAGCTATAGCTACAACGGTAAGAAGAGCGACATCACCGCGCGCGAGGCCATCGAGAGTCAGTACAGCCTCGACACCGTCAAGGATAGCGATGGCAACTACACCGCTCCTTCTGCCGACGTCATCCTGTCCTACGTGCGCAACAAGATCCTGCTCGACGCTGCCGAGGACGAGGGCATCACCGTTTCTTCCAAGGAGATGAAACAGTACGCCGAGGATTCCATCGGCACCTCCGACTACAAGACCATGGCCACGCAGTACGGCGTGTCCAAGGACCAGGCCAAGCAGATCGTCCGCCAGTCTGCGACGCTGCAGAAGCTCTATAAGAAGAAGGTCGGCGACAGCTCCGCAAGCATGCCGACCGCCCCGACCGAGCCTGCTGACGGCAACGAGGAGACCGCGAGCAAGGACTACGCCGACTACATCATCAACCTTGCCGGCGACGAGTGGGATAGCGAGAAGGGCGCCTGGAAGGATGCCGACAGCACCTATGCCAAGGCCTTTGCCGATGATGCCTTTACGGCCGACAGCGCCACCTATAAGCAGGCCATGACCGCCTATTACACCGCCTACCAGCAGTATTCCTCGCAGGCTTCGAGCGCCAGCTCCAAGTGGACCGAGTATGCTAACGGCCTCTACGCCAAGGCCAACATCAGCATCTACGGCCTGTTTGCGTAAGGGCTGCCCGAGCCGCCGAGCGCGTAGCCAAAAAATCTGATGAGCCCACTAGAACGGCATCGTTCTAGCGGGCTTTTTGCACTGTGGGGGAGGGCGGTGAAAGAGAGAAGGGGGGGTTATATGCAAATTCTGGGGGACTTTATTCATGTAAAGTGCAACCGATTTCGGGCGAACTGGTAGTAACAATGTGGTACCACTGTTCATCTGGTAGTAACCAGTTTTGAAACGAAATCGAATGGAAATTCCTAAGAATTTGTTTGGTAATGAAAGAAGCGCAGCAAGTCTACCTGCGAAAACTACCGTTTACGGGCAAAAAATAACCGTTTGGCAACGTAATAGTAATTTGAACGAAATGTGGTGGACGTTTGAATGGTATGTGTGTTAACGTGCATACCAGCAACCCGAGAAAGGGACTGGGTTGTCTAAGTTTGCGCACCAATGCCGGCAAGCGGAGAAGCCGGTATGCACAAGGCGCGGACATGGAACTCGTTGGTGAACAACGAAAGAAAGGTTGGAGGAGATACCATATGATGAAGTACCTCCAGAAGCTCGGCAAAGCGCTGATGCTTCCCGTCGCGGCGCTTCCCGTCGCAGGTATTCTTATGGGCGTGGGCTATCTGCTCGCCCCCGCAGTCATGGGTGCTGCCGGTGACACTACCGGTTTTGCCTATACCGCCGGTTTCCTGCTCATCAAGGCAGGCGGCGCTCTTATCGATAACATGGCCTGGCTGTTCGCAGTCGGCGCCGCTGTCGGCCTTGCCGACGATCACGATGGCACCGCTGGCCTCGCTGGCCTCGTCGCCTTCCTGATGATCCAGCAGCTCCTGAACCCCGCTGTTGTTGGCACCATTCGTGGTATGGACGCCGATGCTCAGACCGCTTGGCTTGCCACGACCGAGGGCATCGCGTTCTCCAAGATCGCTGGTAACTCCTTCATCGGCATCCTGTCCGCCATCATCGGTGGCACTTGCTACAACAAGTTCAAGGACACCCGTCTTCCCGACTGGCTGGCCTTCTTCTCCGGCAAGCGTTGCGTCGCCATCATGACCGCTGTCATCTGCATCGTCGTTTCCGTCGTCCTGCTCTTCGCTTGGCCCCTCATCTTCGGTGCGCTCGTCGCTCTGGGCGAGGGTATCGCTGCTATGGGTGGCATCGGCGCTGGCATCTACGCCTTCCTCAACCGCCTGCTCATCCCGACCGGTCTGCACCACGCACTCAACAACGTGTTCTGGTTCGACACCATCGGCCTGGGCGACCTGACCCACTTCTGGGCTGGCGAGACCTCTGCTGACGTCAAGTGGAGCCTCGGTATGTACATGTCCGGCTTCTTCCCCTGCATGATGTTCGGTATCCCGGGCGCCGCCCTGGCTATGGTTCAGACCGCTAAGAACAAGAAGGCTGCTATTGGCCTGGTTGTCTCCGCTGCTATCTGCGCCTTTGTCTGCGGCGTCACCGAGCCCTTCGAGTTCGGCTTCATGTTCCTGTGCTTCCCGCTCTACGTCGTGTACGCTGCCCTGTACGGCATCTTCACCATCATCACCTACTATGTTGGTTTCCGTGCTGGCTTCTGCTTCTCCGCTGGTGCTACCGACCTCCTGTTCTCCTCTAGCCTCCCGGCTGCTGCCAACACCTGGATGATCATCCCGCTGGGCATCGCTGCCTTCCTGGTCTTCTACCTCGTGTTCCGCTTCGCCATCACCAAGTTCAACCTCATGACCCCTGGTCGCGAGGATGAGGATGTCGAGGAGACCTCCGCTTCCGCCGCTGCTGGCGACGACAAGTTCGCCGCTCTGGCCGCCGCTGTTCTCGCTGCCGTCGGTGGCAAGGAGAACGTCAAGACCGTTGACTGCTGCGCTACTCGCCTGCGCTTCGAGCTCGGCGATTCCGCTCTGGTCGACGAGGCTGCCTGCAAGAAGGCTGGTGCTCTGGGTGTCATGAAGATGGACAAGGGTGCTACCCAGGTCATCATCGGCACGCAGGTCCAGGCTGTTGCCGAGGAGCTCAAGAAGCTTCTCTAAGCCTTAAAGACGTATCTGTCTTGCAAAGGGTCGTCCCGCTCCGCGGGGGCGGCCCTTTTTGCTACCTCAATACTTGATGCAGCGATGTAATTGGTATTACAGTGTGCAGGCTATCAACCGGCAAACAATATTGAAATATACTGGTTGACCTGCTGTTATTCCATTAAAACTGCTATAGTAACGTGGTGTCTGGTTACAACCAATTTTGAGTCATTTATCCGGCAGGTATCATTATGGCAATGGGAGCGCGCAAACAACCTCTGTACGATCAGCTCGTCGATTTGCTGACCGATAAAATCGATCACGAGCTTCGACCCGGTGACTATTTGCCGTCCGAGCGTGACTTGTCGGAGCGCTACGGGCTCTCGCGTACGACGGTTCGCCTTGCCCTGCAGGAGCTTGAGCGCCTAGGCTTGGTGGTTCGTCAGCGCGGCCGTGGAACCATGGTGTGCGACCGCTCTCTGCAAACGGCAAACCTCTCGCAAATCTATAGCTTTACCGAGCAGATGAAGGCGATCGGCCGTGTGCCCAAGACGACGATTCTTGAGTTTACCGAGGTCGAGGCTGATAAGAATATTGCCGTAGAGATGAACGCGCGTCTGGGCGAGCGTCTGTACAAGATCAAGCGCCTGCGTATTGCCGATGGTGTGCCGCTGATGATTGAGTGTACATATCTGCCGAGTCGCAAGTTCTTTGCGCTTAAGCGCCCCATGATCGAGAACAAATCGCTGTACGACATGATCGAGCAGGACTTTCACGAGAAAGTTCGCGTGGCAGAGGAGGAATTCTACGCGAGTATTGCCCGCCATTCCGACGCTCGTTTGCTCGAGATTGCCGAAGGCGCACCGGTCCTGGATTTGATTCGTACCACATATGACATGAACAACGAGGTTATCGAGTATACGCGTTCGGTTGCGCGCGCCGACCAGTTTAAATACAAGGTCTACCACAACCGCGCAGTCTAGAGTTATTGGGTATAAACGGCTTGGTGTGTTTTGCGGCGGGTGCAAAATGTGCCAAGCGCAAGAAGGCAACGAACAATCGCTCGAATTAACAATGCAGTGGTTTTTGATCCGCCCTAAAACGCACTGCGGGTACGGGAGCATAGATGAGCACGTATGCTATCAAGGCCGACAAGTTCTTTTTGCCGGCGGGGCCGCAGCTGGGCGGCTACCTCATGGTCGAAGATGGCGTCTTTGGCGCTTGGCAGGCCGATGAGCCCGCTTGTGAGATCAAAGATTATTCGGGTACATGGATTGCGCCGGGCATGGTGGACACCCACATTCATGGCTTCTATAACCATGCCACGACCGATAACGATGCCGAGGGTATCAACATCAGCTCGACTGAGCTCGCTCGTCGTGGTACCACCAGCTGGTTGCCTACGACCTTTACCGACGGTGTGGAGCAGATCAAGGACGCCTGCGCTGCCATTGCAAAGGCTGACGAAGAGCGCGGACCTGAGTTCTGCGGTGCTCGTATTCAGGGCATCTACCTGGAGGGTCCGTTCTTTACCATGAAGCATGTGGGTGCCCAGAACCCTGCTTATCTGATCGATCCGTCCGAGAAAGTTTTTGACGAGTGGCAGGAGGCCGCCGGCGGTCGAATCGTCAAGAGCGCCATGGCGGCCGAGCGCGATGGCGCTGCCGCTTACGCTGCGGCTCTGAGCGCAAAGGGCGTCGTGACCTGCATTGGCCACTCCGATGCCACCTATGATGAGTGTGCCGCCGCCATCAATGCTGGCGCCAGCTGCTTTACACATACCTACAACGGCCAGCGCGGTCTGCATCACCGTGAGCCCGGTGTCGTCGGGGCCGCTATGACCACGCCCAATACCTATGCCGAGATCATTTGCGACGGTAAGCACGTGAACCCTGCTGCTATCAAGGCACTGCTGCAGGCCAAGGGCTGGCAGCACACGGTGCTGATCACCGACTGCCTGGGTTGCGGCGGCATGCCCGAGGGCAAGTACACCAGCGGTGGCATGGATGTCATTATGAAGGACAACCTTTGCTGGCTTGCCGATGGCTCTGCTATCGCCGGCTCGGTGCTCACGCTCGCACAGGGCGTCAAGAACATCGTCGACTGGGGTCTTGCGAGCGCCGATATCGCAATTCGCATGGCGACCGAGGTGCCCGCGCGTTCTGCTCACGTCGAGGATAAATGTGGCAGCATTATGCCTGGCCGCGATGCCGATTTTGTCGTGTTCAATCCCGACCTTACCCTGGTCGAGACGTATGTGGGTGGCAACAGC
>CABRZJ010000069.1:0-9244 GCA_902475425.1 uncultured Collinsella sp. | reverse complement strand
TTGACCAGGCGCTCTTTACCTGGGCACGCGACCATCACGCCGAGTTCCACAAGCAACTCGGTGAGGGGATTTATTTGTAGAGATGGCATTGAGGAGCAGGAGCTCGATCGTTAAACAATCCCAAAACGCTACAGCCCCAGAATGTGCTCCAGGTAGCCCTTGTTGAACCAGAACGATTGCTTCGTCATCCAGCGCCCGTCGGGCAGTTCGTAAGCATTCCTTGCGATGTCACCGATCTCTGTTCCATCGGCAAACCTGTAAGCCGCTTTTGACGTATGCGGGCGAACATGAACAATTGGATTGTCCGCCATACCGGGCAGATTGTTAGTCACTTTGAGCTTTCCGCTCGCATCCCGATACGGATTGAGCTCAACGCCCTCACGTATTACCTTTCGCGTCTCATCCCAACAAGCTTTCGCAGGGCCTTCGATTTCGTTTTCTCCCATCGCCCAGAACAAACAACGGTCGAGACGCAGCACGCCATCGTGGTCCTCGCGAAACACAACGAAGAAGAAGCGATTGGTCTCAAGGCGCGCATGAAACGGCGACGTTTCCCAGTCTTCCTCGATCAAACGCTTGAACTCAAACGGTGGGAACGACATAGCTTGTTCGATGTGCCCCCTGTTGTTAACTCGAACGGTTCGAACGGAAATGCCTGCCTTGACGAATTCCTCGGCAGCATTGTTTTTGATTCCGAGCATACGATAAACGAGCGTTGTCCATTGCGCCTTGTTGCCCGTATACTCCAGGCCGTACTGCTCCGCAATCTGGCGATCGGTTTCGCCATAGTGTTGCTCGATAAGTCTAGTTACATAGCTTTCGAAATCAATGGACTCGTCGTCGCCTCGAACGATGCTCTCGCCGATACGCGGGGCACCGAGAACATAGGAGTGAAGCACATAGTCCATGTACGAGCGTTTGAGAGAAAAGGCGCGACGCTTCGCGCGACGGCGTTCGATCTCGCCCGTATCGGTATTGAAGTACTCGTAGTACTGGTCGACCCACATTGTCGCTTCGGTTGCGCCCTTTGTGCAGGCGCCCAAGTAGGTGGTCATGCCCTCCGACAGCTCGTCTGCGCGACCATCCTGAATGTACGAAATGATTTTCTCGTAGTCAGCGCGGATGATCTTCATATCCTCTTCGGGCAGACGAACCATGACTGCACGCTCAATGCGCTGGTCGTATTTGTCGATGGAGCGGTCGCGGCCGTAGTAAATCAGCAGGATATTGCTGAGCTTGGTCTTGAGATGCGAGCTGTCGTAGTCGAGCGAAACGGGACGGTCGTAGGGAATCATCGTCAAGACAAGACGTTCACCGGCAGATTTACGACCGTCTTTAAGTACGTCAAAACACGTTGCCTTGAGCTCGACACCCGCCTCGGGAAAGTCCGGCCGGTCGTCGCTGTTGGCCTTGTAGCCAAAGTAACGCTCCTCGATCAGGGTCCCCATACCGCCCTTGTACTTTTTGGAGCCGAAATCCTTGGGCGCACTCTCCCCTTCCGGGGCAATACCGAGCTCGAGAATATCGCGGAACGTCATGCCGTCGAGATTGGCAGCGTAGCGCTCAATGCTTGAAGGGTCAGAAAAATCAGTATCGTCAAGCATGCGCTTGAAGTCGAGGTGCTTCTTGGACATAGGGTACCTCCGAAAATCACAGTCAGCTCTCATGGTAGCCCATGACGTGCGCACGTACCGCAATAATGAACGTTATCTGAGAGTGCTAAAATCAAGGGTTGATCTTTTTTGCCAGATCGGTTATCGTAGTTTGGTTTATAAACGTTCGTTATATCGATTGGAATAGCATGTCAGAGGTCAAGATTGCCGAGCTGTTTGCCGGTGTCGGCGGATTCCGTTTAGGCCTCGAAGGCTATGCCGACCCCCGTTATCCGAATTTCTATATGCAGCCCGCCGGACCCTTTCGCACCATTTGGGCCAATCAGTGGGAACCGCCCGGAACCAAGGCTCGTCAGTTCGCGGCACGTTGCTATATGGACCGCTTTGGCGATGATTCCGTTGTTAACGAAGATATCAATAAGGTTTTGGAGCAGGCTGAGGCCGGCGAGATTGAAATCCCCGACGTTGACATGGTCGTCGGCGGCTTCCCTTGCCAGGATTACTCTGTCGCACGTCCGCTTAATCAGGCACATGGCATCGAGGGCAAGAAGGGCGTCCTTTGGTGGGACATCTACCACTTCCTCGAGATGAAGGAACCCAAGTTCGGCCTCTTCGAAAACGTCGACCGTCTGCTCAAGTCGCCCGCGTCACAGCGCGGTCGCGATTTCGCCATCATCTTGAGCTGCCTTGCCGACCTCGACTACACGGTCGAATGGCGCGTGGTCAACTCTGCCGAATACGGTTTCCCCCAGCGTCGCAAGCGTGTTTATATCTTCTGCGAAAAGGGCGCTGGCAAGGTTGATCTCATTGATCGCATGCACAGCGGCGTCATGGCTAAAGCCTTCCCCGCCATCTATCCCGACGAGATGTCCGAGCTCGACGTTTTACCCGACCCCTACGAGAACTCAACTCGTTTTGGCGTCGGCCAAAAGACCTCTCAATTCAAGAATGCTGGCGTCATGCAGGGCTGTCATGTTCTGACCTGCGACTTTGCCGAGAACTATCACGGTGAGCGCCACGTGCTTGGCGACGTGCTTGGCGACGAGGCTGATGTCCCGGAGCAGTTCTACATCTCCGACGAAAAGCTTCCCGACTGGCGCTACCTTAAGGGCAGCAAGCGCGAAGAGCGCACTAACAAAAAGACAGGCTTTACGTACACGTATTCCGAGGGAGCCATGAGCTTCCCGGATGCCACCGACAAGCCGAGCCGCACCATCCTCACAGGAGAAGGCGGCACGGGAGCGAGCCGCTTCAAGCACGTCATCGAATGTCCCGATGGCCGTTTCCGCCGTCTTGTTCCCGACGAGCTCGATCAGCTTCAGGGATTCCCGAAAGGTTGGACCGATACGGGCATGACCGACGGCCATCGGGCCTTCTGCATGGGCAACGCACTCGTCACCGGCGTGCCCCATCGCATTGGCGAAGCTATGGTCGAAGTGTACGGCCTCTAAGGCAAGCAATCCGGAGCCGGCAGTTCACGCTGTCGACTCCGTTTTTCCACCCCACTTCCCCGTATACTGATGTAGCACGTGTTTCATCCGGGCTTGTTGGGCCGGATTGTTCATGGGAGGGTCTTATGGCTGCTTCGAATCCGCCTAAGGGGAGCGTTTCTTCTTCGTCCATCAAGCCGGTTACGCGCAAGGCCGTGCGCTGCCAGCGCGAGGTCGCTTGGCTTGTCACGCAGGCAGCGGGCAGGCTTGTGGCGACCACCCAGGACGTCAATGCGCCTACGCCGAGCTTTGTGTTAGCGGCGGCGCTGGATTTTGTGCGCCAATTGGAGCTTGCCGCGCAGGATGCCAACGGCCACCTCGACTACCAGAACGTTATGGCGCCCGATCTGCAAACGTTCTGTCACATGGCCAAGTTGCCTGCCGCGCCCAATGCGCTTTCGGACGCAGGCTACATGTTTACGCTCTCGGGCGCGGACCTTATCCGCGACATCTATGCATACTGCAGCGAGCTCGCCGAGCGCAGCGTCTTTGGCACGGCTGAAGTCAAACCGGGAAATGTCATCAAGCTGGTTCTTAGGCTGTTCTTGATAGACGGGTTCGGGGCCATGCCGGCGTAAGCCGAGTCTTTAGCATCACCGTCGACTGGGCAACAACCGCTTTACCTTAGTGGGCGCCAATCGAGGGTCGATTATTGAGTCGCCTCGTCCACTAACGCATTTATTCCACGCGCTCTGACAGTCGATATTTGCGGTTGCGGCTTGTCGACGGCGCCGTGGGCTCAAGCTCGCCTTGAGCAATGAGCGCGTTGACGCGCGACCTAACCTGGGAAATTGTAAGCCCTGTGTGCTCTGCCAGCTCGCGCGTCCCCAGCTCGCCGTAGTGTTTGAGTGCCGTCACAATTAAGCCCCCGCCATGATCGACCGGCTCGATCTTTGAACGGTAAAGTACGACCTTGAACCGATCGAACCCCGGGCAGAACAGGGGCTCGGCCAGACCATGCGCGCGCATGGCATCGATCATCATCGGGATGCCCGAGCCATTGCCCTCAGCCGGCGAACCTGCGCCATCCGGCAGCGGGACAATCGACATGAGCTTCACAAGCGTCGCGTTACGGCATCGGGAGCTGCCGTCAAACAAGTTCTCGCGAGTCTTTCCCCCGTAAAGGCCGCCAGGATTCGTCACCTCGACACGATCGTCAAAGACGTCGACGGTAATCGATTGTCCACAGAACCGATCCCCGTATTCTCGATGGATTACGGCGTTGGCGATTGCCTCGCGCAGAACCTCCTCGGGAATCTCCAGCGAGTCGACACGCGAGACGCCTTGGACGGTCGAGGTTCGCCGCAAATTCTTGGCGACGGCCGCGACGGCATCCGAGATCATCTCGCCCAACGTTCCCTCACAGATTGTGCGGTCCATGAACCTCAGCGATCCCGCCGTGCCTTTCCGGGTCCCCGCATAGACAGCCATGTCGATAAAGAGCTTGGGATAAAACTGCTGAGGGTAGGTGCCCGCAACTAGGAGTCCAGCCTTGGTAACATTGCCCTGGGAATCAAGGAAATTTAGGCGCTCCAGCTTCGTTTGTTTGTCCGGCGCGCCGCGCATTGCCCGAGGCGTCAACGAGAAAGCCCGATCTATCGTACGGTCGACCAGCGCCTCGTCGAGATCGTCCGCGCCCGCGCCCGCCACCGCGTCCCGATCGCTCGGAGTCGCTCGACCGTATGACGCCAATGCGAGCACCTCGGTCGATGAAAGCGGCACATCTTTGTCATCGATGCGCTTGTAGCTGCCGCCCTGGGCGCCCCGCTCTATGACATAGCAGGGCTTGCTCGACGGATCGAGCTCCTCAATCGTAATGACGAGAACGATGACGCCCTGAAGCTCCACTCGCTCGATCGTGTATTTAGGCGGATTGGCCAGCTTTCCTCGACCGCCCGCATCACCCATGCCTGACACAAATTGGTTGAGCACTTTCTCGGTCTCGAAGTTCTCAACCGGGACAAAACCTGCGCGCTCACTCACTCCGAGCACGATGATTCCGCCGGCAGTGTTCGCGAATGCGCTCACCGTTTCCCACACATCGCGGGAAAGCGTCGTGGCGCTCTCCTTCACTTCGACGTTAAGATCATCCGAGCCCATACGCCTTAAAGACTCAAGCAGACCGGTCAGCTCGTTTTCGTTCATCTGCACGTCCTTTCGCTCGGTCCTGCGGAGAATGCCGCGGATAGATTTCCCTCGTCTCTCAGTTATCTCTCGAAATTATCTCTCATCTATCTCTCTATCTCTCGGCTTAGAGATAAGGGATAGATAGAGATGAAATGTCTACCATTTGCTTCATTTATACATATTTTTGCTGGTAGAACAATTGGTATTGAGACAATACCATGATTGCCTGTCTCTTTGCTGCTCAGTTATCTCTCATATTTTTCTCTCATCTTCCTGTCATCTCTCATATTAGAGACGAATGAGGGACGAGAGATACGCGAGTGATGGACGAGCGAG
This sequence comes from uncultured Collinsella sp., assembly GCA_902475425.1. Taxonomy (GTDB): domain Bacteria; phylum Actinomycetota; class Coriobacteriia; order Coriobacteriales; family Coriobacteriaceae; genus Collinsella. Next base: position 3,678 of record CABRZJ010000069.1, on the reverse strand, counting down.
GATTTTCGGACGGTCGGATATCGAGAGTGGATATTTGGACGGTTTTTGGGGCTTTTGCGGCAAATTCCGTCCAAATATCCACTCTCGTTCGATAGGTATCCGGAAATCCTCGCTCGTCCGTCCGAATATCCACTCTCGTTTGGCGAGTGTCCAATTTTCCACGCTCGCGCGGCGGTCACGCAGGGCCTTTGCCCAATCCGCCAGCATCGTCTTCAGTTCGCCGCAGAGCCGCGGCCCCATATGGGTATACTCTCGAGGATTCGACTCGATTCGCCCCCGCTGGGGCGTCAAAGGAGACTGCATATGCCCACTACCTCAACCGATCCGCGCGCCGCTGCTGCCGCGCTGCTGGTGCCCGGTACCACCTGCCACGGTTTTGCCGTCGAGCGCTGCGAAACTGTGCCCGAGCTCGACTCGGACGCCTACGTGCTGCGCCACACTACCTCGGGCGCTCGCCTGCTGTACCTGGCATGCGACGACGAAAACAAGGCCTTTGCCATTGGCTTTAAGACGCCGCCGGCCGATTCCACCGGTGTGTTTCATATTCTTGAGCACTCGGTGCTGTGCGGATCGGCCAAGTTCCCCGTCAAGGAGCCGTTTGTCGACCTGATCAAGAGCTCCATGCAGACGTTCCTCAACGCCATGACCTACCCCGACAAGACCATCTACCCCGTTGCCACCACCAACGAGCAGGATCTGTACAACCTGATGGACGTGTACCTGGACGCGGTGTTCAACCCGGCCATCTATACCAAGCCCACCATTTTTGAGCAGGAGGGCTGGCACTACGAGCTGGACCTGCCGGAGGGCGCCGAGAGCGAGGGCGACGGCAGCTCCGCGAGCCTGCGCGAGGGCACGCTGCGCTATAACGGCGTGGTGTTCAACGAAATGAAGGGCGCGCTGTCCGATCCCATGAGCGTGCTGGACGATGCTGTTAACGCCGCACTCTATCCCGACACCGCCTATGCGCACGAGAGCGGCGGCGACCCGCGCGCGATTCCCGCGCTCACCTACGAGCAGTTCCTGGATACGCACGCGCGCCACTACAATCCTTCCAACTCTTATATAACGCTCTACGGCGACCTAGATGTGGACCGCGCGCTGGCATTTTTGGACGAGCGCTATCTGTCGCAGCCGAGCGCTGCGAGCCGCCGCATGGACGCTGCCGTCGCCGCCGGCGAGGACCCGTCCACGCTGGCGCCCAATCCGCTGGGCGTGCAGGTGCCTGTGACCTGCGATTATAAACGCGTCGAGATGGCCACCACGCCCGAAAACGCCCTGGTTGGCCTGGGCCTGGTGCTGGGCAGTGCGCTCGACCGCAAGCGCACGATCGCGGCGGACATCCTGTTCGAGGCGCTGCTGGGTTCCAACGAAGCGCCGGTTAAGAAGGCCATTCTGGCCGCCGGCCTGGGCGGCAACGTGGTGAGCTACACCGCGGCCGAGAGCCTGCAGCCCTACGAGCTCATCATGCTGCAAAACGCGCAGCCCGGCGTGGCACGCGAGCTGCGCCGCGTGTTCCAGGACGCCTGCCGCGACCTGTGCGAACACGGCGTTCCGCGCGAGCGCCTGGAGGCCATCATCAGCAGCAACGAGTACGACCTGCGCCAGCGCGACTATGGCATCGCCGACGGCGTGGCCATTGCGTGCGACGCACTGAGCACCTGGCTCTACGATGATGACGCTGCGACGCTGGCGCTCAAGTACGGCCCGGTGTACGAGGAGCTTCGTGGCGAGCTGGACGGCAGCTATTTTGAGGACCTGCTGCGCGAGCTGGTGCTGGAAAACGACCACATGGCGCTGGTCGAGCTGGTGCCGGTGGACGCCGCCGAGGGTTCGGAGGGTGCCGAAGCCGCCGAGCTGGCAGCCAAGCGCGATGCCATGACCGATGTCGAGCTGGCCGACGTGGTCGAGCGCACGGCCGCGCTGCGTGCCGCGCAGGAGGCCGAGGACACGCCCGAGGCCAAGGCCACGCTGCCGCGTCTGCGCGTGTCCGACATTGGCGAGGCGCGCCCCGAGCCGCCGCTGGTCGTGGACACCACCGCGCCCATCCCCTGCCTGCGCCATGGCATCCCCACTAACCGCCTGGCCTACGCCATGCAGTATTTCGATCTGAGCTGCGTCGCGTTTGAGGACCTGCCCTATGTGACGCTGCTCTGCCGCCTGCTCAAACAGCTGCCCACGCGCGAGCATTCGGCCGAGGAACTCGACAATTTGCTCGCCGGCAAGCTGGGCTTTTTGAGCTTTACGACCGAGGTCATGACCCAACCCGACGTGGACGGCGTGCGCCCCTACCTGCTGGTGAGCGCCGGCGCCCTGTCCGAGAAGATCGATGCACTGGCGAGCCTGCCGCGCGAGGTGTGGTCGAGCACGCTGCTGGCGGATGCCGACGCCGACCGCGTGCGTGACGTGCTCACACAGATTCGCATTGGGCTCGAGCAGGACTTTATCAACAACGGTCATTCGGCGGCGCTCAGTCGCGCGATGAGCTACAGCTCGCCTTCGGCCGTGGTGCGCGAGCAGCTTTCGGGCGTGGACTTCTACCTGTTCCTGCGCGATCTGCTCGACCACTTTGACGAGCGCGTGGACGGGCTGCGTACCAAGCTTGCCGAGCTGGCAGGCCACATCTTTGTGGCTGCTGGCTGCATGGCGAGCTTTACCGGCAGCGACGAGGACTTTGACGCGTACTGGGATGCCGCGGGCGACCTGGGGCTTGGCGCGGGCGACGGCGCCGATGCCGGCCGCAACGCGCTCGTGGTGCCGACGCCGTGCGACCGCCACGAGGCCTTTGTCATCCCCAGCGACATCTGCTTTGCGGCAAGCGCGTGCGACCCGCGTCGCCTGGGCATCGACGTGACGGGCGCCTGGGCGGTTGCCGCCAACGCGCTCTCCTACGACTATCTGTGGAACGAGATCCGCGTTAAGGGCGGTGCGTACGGCTGCGGATTCCGCGCGGCCGGTGAGCGTCAGACGGCGTTCTACACCTACCGCGACCCGGCAATCGACCCCTCGATTGAGCGCGTGGCGCGCGCAGGCGAATGGCTCGGCAGCTTTGAGCCCGACGAGGCCGCCTTCGAGGGCTTTATCGTGAGCTGCGTGAGCGGCATGGACGCGCCCGTGAAACCGTACGCGCTCACCAAGCGCCGCAACACGATCTACCTGGCCGGACTCGATCCGCATGCACGCGAGGAGCGCCGCGCCCAGATGCTCGCCGCCACGCCCGGTGAGTTGCGCTCGCTCGGCGCCGACGTGACGCGCATCGCAACCACCTCGCCCACCTGCGTCTTTGGCGGCCGAGACGTCATCGCCAAGAGCAACGCCGGCTTTAACGTAGTCGACCTGCTGGGCTAAGGCACGGCAAGCAAAACTACCACGAAGGGCGCAGTTCACAGGCGCCCTTCGTGGTAGTTCGAACACTTGTTCTATACGCACACATGTTCTATAGTAGAGGTGCTTGCATCGAACTGAAATTGCAACTAGAATATAGTTGCAGAATGTGAGGCGGGATGACTCGATCCGATAAACTCATCGCCCAGCTGCTTAGCTGTCCTTCAACGTATAGATTTGCTGACTTTCTTAAAGTTATGGCTTCATATGGCTTTGAAATGGACAGCAAAGGCAAGACGTCCGGATCGCGCGTTCGCTTCTACAGGCCATCAGATGGCAGGATGTTCGTAATGC
>CABRZJ010000068.1:0-9290 GCA_902475425.1 uncultured Collinsella sp. | reverse complement strand
TCATGCACTTTGTGCAGGAGCAGTTTGGTGCCGAGAATCTGACCAAGGGCGTGACAGTCGAGGTCACCGATGACAACCGCGTGGTCGTTAACATTTCCGTCATTATCGAGTACGGCGCCTATGCGCCCGCGATTTTCGACGACGTTAAGGCGCGCGTGACCGAGCGTCTGGCTGCGATGACCGGCCTTGAGGTGGCAGGCGTCAACCTGCGCATCGAGGATGTTATCACCCCCGAGGAGTACGAGCACCGCACCAACCAGCACGAGTAACCTACCAAAAAGGGATGTTTATTTTGGCAGATTTTATCTGCGAAAACGTCAAACGGCCGGTCGCACGGATGTATGTGCGGCCGGCCGTTATTTGTATGCCCCCGATGTAGGCATACCACTCGTCTAACTAGGGGTTGCAATCGTCGCGTTCCGCGTTACCCTAATGGGCGCATTGTTTCCAAATTGTTAACGAGGGGTTGCCGTAATGGCTGACGAGCGCGAAACAGAAAGCAAGGCATGGGCGATTGAGGCCGCCGCGGCAGAGGCGGCATCGCGAGCTGCCGAGGAGCTACATCGTCCTCCCGTGGTGCCGATGGAGCGCGTGGTCGATCGCACCGATATCGAGCGCGGCGAGCGCGCCGGCCGCAAGCGCAGCCAGGAGCCAGGCTTTCCGCGCTTTTTTGCCGAGCTCAATCTGGGCCTGATCCTCACGGCGTTCGCCATCGTGGCCTTTAAAACCCCCAATCACTTTGCCTTCGGCGGCACCTCGGGCGTGTCGGTCATTCTGTCCACGCTGTTCCCGACCCTGCCCGTCGGTGTCTTTATGTGGATTATCAACGCGGTTCTCGTCGTCTTGGGCTTTATCTTTTTGGAACGCAAGGCAATCCTGTGGAGCGTCTTCGCCTCGTTTGCGCTTTCGGCCTACGTCTCGCTGTTTGAGCTCTTCATTCCGTCGGATGTTTCGATGACGGGCGATATGTGGCTCGACCTGTGTTTTGCCGTCATCTTGCCGGCGCTGGGCAGTGCCATTGTCTTTGACATTGGCGCCTCGACGGGCGGCACCGACATCCTTGCCATGATCCTCAAGCGCCGCACGACGCTCGAGATCGGCCGTGCCCTGTTGCTGGTCGATATCGGCATCGTGACCATCGCGGCTTTCCTGTATGGCCCGCGCGTCGGTCTGTACTGCGTGCTCGGCCTGTTTGCCAAGACGCTTGTGGTCGACAAGGCTATCGAGAGCATTCACCTGCGTAAGGTCTGCACGATCATTTGCTCCGAGCCCCTTAAGGTCGAGGAGTTTATCGTCAAGCATCTCAACCGCACGGCGACTATCAGCCGCGGCTACGGCGCCTTCTCGGGCAAGTGCGTCACGGTGATCATGAGCGTGCTGAGTCGTCGCGAGGCCGTGCAGCTGCGTCGCTACGCTCGCGAGATCGATCCGGGTGCCTTTATCACGATCGTCGACAGCTCCGAGATCGTCGGCAAGGGTTTCCGCGGAACGAACTAACGCGGTCGAGCTTATCAAACAATCGAATAGCGCCCTGCGCATTGCAAATGCGTCATGTTGGAGTATTTGTCCCCACATTGGGTGATAATGATGCCAAAGACATCGTTTGCGATCCAGATGATTCGCTCAAGATACGAAGGGATGATCTCGATGTTCTGTTCGCAGTGTGGTGCCCCCATGGGCGACAACGATAAGTTCTGTGGTGCGTGTGGTGCCCCCAATGCCGGTGCCGCAGCCTCTGCCCCTCAGGGTCAGCCCCAGCAGTTTGTTCCGCAACCGCCCGTGGCGAATGCGTCCAAGGGCTGTGTGGCTCAGGCGTTTGAGGACATGACCAAGACGCCGGGCGTGCTGCAGCGCGTGTGCCAGATCGCCTTTTTGCCGGCGCTGATTTGTGTTGTGTCGGTGCTCGTGCTGTTCATTCCCGTTATCGGCGGTATCGCGGCTGCCATCGGCTTTTTGGCAGCTTGCATTGCGAGCGTGTGTGGTTCCGGCTTTGGTATTGAGTGGGGTCGCGATCTGTCGCTCAAGGTTGATGACGGTATGGATCGTCCACTCATGCGTTCCACGTCGTTTGGCCTCGGAGTCTTTTCGAGCGTTATCTCGGTCGTGCTCGAGGTTATTGCTGCCATTCCCGTTATCGGTGTAGTGCTTTCGCTGGTGGAGAGCGTGGTAATTGGCGCCGCGGGCTCGTATTCGTATTACGGCTCTTATGCACTCGAGGCAGCGCTGTTCGGCTCGCTTGGCCTGCTTGTCCTGGCTATGATTGCCACGGCGGTCTTGGGGGTCTTCTTTAAGATGTTCGCCGACATTGCCGTGATGCACTTTGCGGTGACCGGTCGTGTCGAGAGCGCGTTTTCGCTCGATAAGGTCTGGGCGGCCTTTAAGCACAACAAGACCAAACTGTTCTGCGCTTCGTTCCTTCCCGAGTTTTTGACGGGCCTGGTCGCCAACGTTGTCACATGGATCCTGACGCTCGTCTTTGGCACCATTGCCTCTGTCGGTATGTATAGCTACTACTACCGTCCTTCGGCTATTGAGGCGCTTGTTACCGGCGGTGGCATCACGCTCGTATTGTTCTTGGTGCTGACGGCGTTTGTCACGGTATTCCTCACGGTCTTTGGCAAGATGCTCAAGCATCGTGCCGTTGGCTATTGGGTAGCGCGTTATGCAGCTGAATGGGCTGATGAGGATAAGGATGACGTCCTGACCTTTGTGCTGCCGTTTGAGAAGAAGTCTGCTCCGGCTGGTTTTAGCGCCGACGCAGCGCCCGTATCCGATTCCGCTGCGGCGCCCGAGTCCGAGCCCGCGCCCGAGCCCGAGCCCGCGCCTGAGCCCGAGCCTGCGCCTGAGCCCGAGCCCATGCCGGAACCGGAGCCCGAGCCCGAGCCTGCACCAAGCTCCGACGAGGACCCGCAGGACGAGTAGCCCTGCCGCCTGCCATTTGGGGACGGGGTGGAAACGGTAGAAATAGCGCTTGACAAATGAGCGGGGGCGGACGTGTCGAAACGTCCGCCCCCGCTTTGATATCGCGATGTGGCTATGACTGCGAGATGGCCGCGAATCGACTACTCGCCGCGCTTCTCCTCGCGGCGAGCGGCGGCACGTGCATCGTGGATGCCCTTGATCGCGGCATGGCGTGCCGTGCGGGCGTCATGGATGGCGTCGCGAGCCTCGGCGGTCGTTGCCTTGGCAGAGCGCAACTTGGCGGCCAGGTCGGGGTTGGTTTCGGCGACCGCGGCAATCGTGGGGCCGTCGAGCTCCTCTTGCGTGGGCTCGGCCAAAAAGTCGATGGCATACTGGGCGGCCACCATGGAGCCCTTTGCCAGCACAGTCTCGTCGATCTTGTAGAAGCAGGAATGTTGGGCGTACGTGGCGCCAATCTTGGGGTTGCGCGTACCTACAAAGGCGAGCACGCCCGGTACACGGCGCAGGTACTCCGAAAAATCCTCGCCCGAAAGTGTGCCGCGATAATGGCCTTCGCCGGCTGCACCCAGGCACTTGACCACGGCCTGACGACAACGCTCGCTCGAGGCGGCATCGTTTTCGACCTTGTAGTTGGCGATGGTGTAGTCGGTGAGCTCTGCCTCGGCGCCCAAGGCGGCCGCGGTATGCTCCACGATGCGGCGCATGAGCTCCGGCATTTCCTCGTGGGTCGAATCTCCGTAGGTGCGCACCGTGCCGGCGAGGTAGGCCGTGCCGGCGATAACGTTGCGCGCGGTGCCGCCGTGCAGCTCGCCGACGGTAATGACGGCCGGCTCGTAGGGGCTGATCTCGCGCGAAACGATGGTCTGCAGGGCATTGACGATCTCGGCGGCCACCATAACGGCGTCGTGGCCGCGCTGGGGCATGGCACCGTGGCATGAGGTGCCGCGAACATCGATGCGGAACCAGTCGGTATTGGCCATGCGCGGTCCGGGCTCGCAGCTCACGGTGCCGGCGTCGACCTCACTCCAGATGTGCGCGGCGTAGGCGCCATCGACGCCGTCGAGCACGCCCGTGCCGATCATGAGCTTGGCGCCCTGGCCGTTTTCCTCGCTGGGCTGGAAGACGATGCGGACTTCGCCGTGGATGTCGTCGGTCATATGGCGCAGGATCTGCAGCGTGCCGAGCATCATGGCGATGTGGCAGTCGTGGCCGCAGGCGTGCATGCAACCCTCGTTGACGCTGGCGAAATCCTCGCCGGTCTGCTCGGTGACGGGCAGGGCGTCGATGTCGGCGCGCAGTAGGATGCGGCGGCGCGGCGTGCCGTCCTCGCGGTAGGCGTCGGGCGCGGTGCCGCGAAGGGTCGCCACCAGGCCCGTCTTAAGGGGACGCTCGTAGGGGATATTCATGGCATCGAGCTGGTTGGCGATGTCGGAAGTCGTGCGCTCCTCGGCAAGGCTCAACTCCGGGTGCTTATGGAAGTGGCGGCGCTGCTTAATGATGTAGGGCTCAAACTCGGCGGCGATATCCTGGATAGCCGCGGTGACGTCGTCTGCCGCGCGAACCTCGGTTGCCGCCATAATCTGCTGTGCCTTGGTCTTCGTCATGGTCGATTTGCTCCTTGCTGGGTTGATCGCAAAATCGTACAGGCTCTCTCCAGTATGCCACCTGCCGCTAGGGCTGGTAAAGTTGCCGTTTGCCGCTTGGGGTTTTGTTACAAGGGCGGGGGAGTACACTCGGGGGTGTTGAATTTCCTGCCAGAGATGGGGATGCCCATGCAACATATCGATCGGATTATCCGCTCCAAGAACGTCTTTACCGCGCAAGACGGCATCGATACCGCCCGCGAGCTGGCGATTGCCATCGCAGACGACCGTATCGTCGCAGTCGGTGAGCCCGATGACGTGATCGCCGCCGCTCCTGCCGCCACGTCGGTTATCGACTACGGCGAGCAGTTTGTCTGCCCCGGCTTTCATGACGCTCATCTGCACTTCTTCCATACCTCGGTCGGTTCCTCGCCGTACATGCTCATGGATATGGGCACGTCCGAGGCGGCACTGGTGCAACATGCGCTCGAGTTTTCCCAGGACTTGCCCGACGACGCTTGGGTTGTGACGCAGGGCTGGCGCGATTACCGTTGGGACCCGCCCGAGCATCCTAGCAAGGCGTCGCTCGATGCGGCATTCCCCGATCGTCCTTGCGTTATGTATTCGGGCGACGGGCACACGCTTTGGCTCAACAGCCGTGCACTCGAGGCGCTCGGCGTCACGCGCGACAGTGAGCCGCCGGCGGGCGGCAGCTACGACAAGGACGCAAACGGCGAGCTTACGGGCATTGCTCACGAGGCAGCTGCTATGCAGCTGCTACCGCGCTGCCTTGAGTGGCTGGGCGAGGATCGCATCGCAAGCGCTTACGCCGATCAAATGAGGCGGATGGCCGAGCAGGGCATCACCTCGATATGCGATATGTCGCTCATGCCCATGCCGGGCTGCGATTTTATCCGCGATGACGTCTACGACAAACTGCAGGCAGCTGGCAAACTGGGCATCCGTGCCCATCTGTTCCCCACGTTGCTGGATGACCAATCGCGCTTAGAAGAACTGCAGACCCGCTACGCGAACAACGCGCTGCTCTCGGCGCCTGGTTTTAAGCAGTTCTTCGACGGCGTCTCGAGCGAACACACGGCCTATCTCACCGATCCCTATACCAATCCGCGCTTCCCGGGCGACCAGGGCCGTCTGACGGTTCCCGCCGAGCGCATGCGCAAGCTAGTTCTGGCGGCCGCGGAGCGCGGCCACACCGTGCGCATCCACGTCATCGGCGACGGTGCCATCCATGCCGCGCTCGATATCTTTGAGGAGGCGGCAGAGCTGTACGGCCTGCCCCAGCACGGTCATAACACGCTCGAGCATCTGGAGAACCTCTTGCCCGAGGACATCGATCGTCTACGCAAGCTTAACGTCGTTGCCTCGAGCCAGCCCTGTCACATTACACTCGACCCGGGCGGACCGGAGCGCGATCTGGGCCTGGAGCGCAGCCGCATCATGTGGCCGTTCGCAACCTATAAGAAGCGCGGCATCCGCCAAGCCTTCGGCACCGATAGCCCCATCACAGCTGTTACCAGCATGAACGTGCTCTACACGGCTATTACGCGCCAAGACCCCAAAAGCCACTGGCCCGAGGGCGGCTGGCTGCCGAGCGAGCGCATCGATGCGGCAACGGCCCTGCGCAACTACACCCTGGGCAGCGCCTACGCGGCAGGCGACGAGCAAAACCTCGGCAGCCTGGAACCCGGCAAATACGCCGACCTGGTAGTCCTGGATCAAAACCCGCTCACCATCGACCCCCAAGAGCTCCAAGCCACCAAAGTCCAAGCCACCTATCTGGCAGGCAACCTTGTCTACGAGCGATAACCCTGCCTTGAATGTCAGTCGCGGCGAAATGGCTCCCAAAAAGCCCGTCACTGATTAGGACGGATCGGACTTTTCGCAAAGAGCCATTCTGCCGCGATTTTCAAGGCAATCCAGCCAACCGCTCTTATCTATGTATATAACTTGCGAAAGACCGCATATTTATGCATACAGGTTTGGTACTGTGCCGATGTACCCCTATCCCGAGCGTGCAAAAAGCGGAATATTCAGCATTTTGACCTACGCCGATGCCGCCACGAGACGCTTAAAGCTGCAAACTCTGTTGTTTTTTGAGCATCGATACAGTGCGGAGCGCATGTTGCCGCGTCGACTGGCAGTTTTATTCGCATCAGGATGCTTGCTTCCGGCGCTCGTAGGCAACAGTGGCGCTTTGAAAGCGTATGCAGCCCACCTGGTTTGCTGATTATTCGGAAAAATGCACGCTGCTTCCCAGGGGACCTGCCTACACCTCCTAGAAATGAACTCTACCTTCCTCGCATTGCCATTTTGCTGCACTGACTTTTTTGGATGCCGGGCTCGATAACGTTGACTCAGCTCCCGTGTGGCGCCGGAGGGGCGGGATATAAGGTTTATCGCGAGTTCCGCACGAGCCGAAGGCCACTTAATGTGGCCTTCGTGCGAGCAGGACTGCCCGAGCAGGAAACCTTATATCCCGCCCCGCCGGAGCCACACGGGAGCCACCGCTAAGTTATCCCCCGGCATTCAGAAAATCTAAGTGCCAAAAAATAAGATTTTTTGACTCCGTGTTGTATAACCCGCCATTCGTGGGTACCATTCAACGCGTACGCAAACAAAAAGGGTTAATTCGCGTGGTATAACCGCGCGGCCCAAAAAGGAGGAGACAAGCATGTCGTCTTTGAAGCCGCTTGCAGATCGTGTTCTGGTCAAGCCCGACGAGGCCGAGCAGAAGACCGCTTCTGGTCTGTACATCGCCAGCAACGCTCAGGAGAAGCCGCAGCGCGGCACCATCGTTGCCGTTGGCGCCGGCAAGGTCAACGACAAGGGTGAGCGCATCCCCATGGACGTCAAGGTCGGTGACGTTGTCATCTACGGTAAGTTCGGTGGCAACGAGGTCAAGGTCGACGGCGAGAAGTATCTGCTGATGCGCGCCGACGACATCTACGCTGTTGTCGAGGCCTAGTCTCGTCAGAATCTCTGATTCGTCTTTGAACGCGCCCGCCGCATAGGACTCGGAAGCGGCGACGCGAGTCACGTTTCTTTTGGAGGATTACCTACCATGGCAAAGAACATTACGTTCAACACCGATGCCCGCGCTAAGCTTGCCAAGGGCGTCAACACTCTGGCCGACGCCGTTACCGTCACCATGGGCCCCAAGGGTCGCTACGTTGCGCTGCAGCGCACGTTCGGTGCTCCGACCATCACCAACGACGGCGTTTCTGTCGCCAAGGAGATCGAGCTCGAGGACAACATCGAGAACATGGGCGCTCAGCTGGTGAAGGAGGTCGCCACCAAGACCAACGACACCGTGGGTGACGGCACCACCACCGCAACCCTGCTCGCTCAAGCCATCGTCAACGACGGTCTGCGCAACGTCGCCGCTGGCGCCAACCCGCTGGCCATCCGTCGCGGCATCGACAAGGCCGTCAACGCCGCCGTCGCCGAGATGAAGAAGCAGGCCAAGCCGGTCGAGACCAAGGAGCAGATTGCTTCCGTCGGTACCATCTCCGCCGGTGACCCCGAGGTCGGCGAGAAGATCGCCGAGGCCATGGAGGTCGTGGGCAAGGACGGCGTCATCACCGTCGAGGATTCCCAGACGTTCGACATCACCATCGACACCGTCGAGGGCATGCAGTTCGACAAGGGCTATGTCTCCGCTTACTTCGTCACGGATAACGACCGCATGGAGGCCGTGATGAAGGATCCGTACATCCTCATCACCGACCAGAAGATCTCCAGCGTCCAGGACATCATGCCTGTTCTCGAGGCTGTCCAGCGCGCTGGCCGTGGCCTGCTCATCATCGCTGAGGACATCGATGGCGAGGCTCTGCCGACCCTCGTCCTCAATAAGATCCGTGGCGCCCTCAACGTCTGCGCCGTCAAGGCCCCGGGCTACGGCGATCGCCGCAAGCGCATCCTGGAGGACATCGCCGTCCTCACCGGTGGCCAGGCTGCTCTGGACGAGCTGGGCGTGAAGGTCGCTGACATCACCGCCGATATGCTCGGTACCGCTAAGTCCGTCACCATCTCCAAGGACAACACCGTCGTCGTCGGCGGCGCTGGCTCCAAGGAGGCCATCGACGCCCGCATCGCTCAGATCAAGGGCGAGATGGAGAACACCACCTCTGACTTCGACCGTGAGAAGCTCCAGGAGCGCCTGGCCAAGCTCTCCGGTGGCGTTGCCGTCATCAAGGTCGGCGCTGCTACCGAGTCCGAGCTCAAGGAGATCAAGCACCGCGTCGAGGATGCCCTGCAGGCTACCCGCGCTGCTGTCGAGGAGGGCATCGTCGCTGGCGGCGGCGTCGCCTTCATGGACGCTGCTCCTGCGCTCGATGCTGTCGAGATCGACGACCCCGAGGAGAAGATTGGCGTCGATATCGTCAAGAAGGCTCTGACCGCTCCGGTCGCCACCATCGCCAAGAACGCTGGCTTTGAGGGCGCTGTCGTGGTCGACAAGGTTGCCGAGCTGCCCGCCGGCCAGGGTCTCAACTCTGCCAACGGCGAGTGGGGCGACATGATCGAGATGGGCGTCCTCGACCCCGTCAAGGTTAGCCGCGTCACCCTGCAGAACGCTGCTTCTGTCGCCAGCCTGATCCTCATCACCGAGGCTACCGTCTCCGATGTGCCCAAGAACACTCAGCTTGAGGACGCTATCGCTGCTGCCACCGCTGGTCAGCAGGGCGGCGGTATGTACTAAGGCCGACAAGGTCTAGAACTCCCACCGGGAATCCGGGGGCGTGACGGGGCTTCTCTCCGGAACGT
>CABRZJ010000067.1:0-9585 GCA_902475425.1 uncultured Collinsella sp. | reverse complement strand
TCTCGTCAAATCCAAACGCGCTCGATTGCTTGTCATCGTTCTTAAAGATGCCCATAATGTCTCCTTTCCGTGCGGCGTAAGCCTTGATCGTTACAACCAGTATCCCCTGAGGGCGCTGACGTATGGGTCGGGGAGGGCGAAACGTAACCCAAAGGCCCCGAATTGTTTCCGTTGTTCCCCACGTCGCGATTTTCTATTCAACAGGTGTAGAACATTGCAGCCCTGTTCGTTATTGCCTACGTTTTAGGTTAGATTTTCCTAAGGACAATTGGCTTGTATTGGGGGTCCCTATGAACGAAGCAGTTCCCGCAGCGCCGGTAAGCGCAGAATCGATGGCAAAGCAGGGCTGCGAAAAGCTCGGTCTGGAAGCGTTTGATGCGCTGGTCCGTCGTGCCCGTACGTGCCGTCGCTTTGACGAGTCCATGCGCGTGCCGCGCGAGTTTTTGCTCGAGCTGGCGGAACTGGCGCACCTGGCTCCCTGCGGTGCCAATGCTCAGCGTCTGCGTTTTCACGTGGTGAGCGGTGCCGAGGATTGCGCGCGTGTATTTGACGAGCTCGCATGGGCCGGCGCACTTGAGGACTGGCCGGGTCCTGCCGAGGGTGAGCGCCCGACCGGCTACATCGCGATTCTTGCCGAGCGCGCCGTTCCGGGCAAGCCCGCCGCTCCCATTACCGAGGTCGACACGGGCATTGCCGCGCAGACGATGATGCTCGCCGCCCGCAGCGCCACGCCCGAGGTGGCAGCCTGCATGTTCAAGGCCTTTACGCTCCACGCGATCGATGCCATGGGGCTCGATAACGACAAGTATGAGCTCAAGCTGATCATGGCGTTTGGCATTCCGGCCGAGACACAGGTGATCGATGCGATCGATTCCAACCCCGACGGCTCCATCAACTATTGGTGCGACGAGGCGCGGGTGCACCACGTACCCAAGCGTCCGCTTGCCGACGTGCTGCTGTAGTTGTGCGTCGTTGCGGTGCAATCCGGCGGCAAAATCACCACAAAGGCTCCTGTCCCCTTTGTGGTGGTACGAGGGGAGGGTGTGTGGCAGATCTGTATTTGGTGCGGCATGGGCAGACTGAGCTCAATGTGCAGAGCATTTTGCAGGGCTGGCACGATTCGCCGCTTACGGCGCGCGGGCGCGAGCAGGCGCTGACGACGCGTACGGCGTTTGCGGCGCGTGGCGTGGCCTTTGATCATGTGTATTCCTCGCCGTTGGGCCGGGCGCGGCATACGGCCGAGCTTATCGTTGGCGAGGGCCGTTCCATTGAGCTGGTCGATGACCTGCGTGAGTGGCATTTTGGCTCGCTGGAGGGCACATCAAATCGCGAGATGCCGCCGCAGCCCTGGGGCGATTATCCGGTGGCCTTTGGCGGCGAGTCGGAAGTGCGGCTTCAGTCGCGCATGGTCGCGGCGCTGTCCCGCATCATGGCCAGGCCGCAGCACGACTGCGTGCTGGCGGTTTCCCACGGCTCAGCCTGCCAGGAGTTTCTTGAGTATGTGACTGGCGGGGGAGAGCTACCCGACAACGGTGCCGTGCTTCATTTTGGCTATTGCGACGGGGCGTTTTCGCTCTTGGGTTGGTAACGAACGAAAGGACCCCTATGAATAAAGATCTGTATCTGGTCCGTCATGGACAGACGATATTCAACCTTAAGCGTATCATTCAGGGGTGGAGTGACTCGCCGCTTACGCAGTTGGGTTGCGACCAGGCGGCGCGCGCCGGCATGTTTTTACGTGCGCGCGGCATTGAGCCCGATCATGCCTACACCTCTACGCTTCATCGCACCGAGCAGACTATCGCCAACTTGTGGCCAGGCTTGGCGTACGAGCGCCTGGACGGCCTGCGTGAGTGGTTCTTTGGCGACTTTGAGGCCGAGCGCGTGATGCTTATGCCCGAGCGCCCGTGGCGCGACTTCTATCGGCAGTTTGGCGGCGAGGGCCAGATCCAGGTGCGCACGCGCATGGTGGCGACGCTGACCGATCTTATGCAGCGTCCGGACCATACGTGCGTGCTCGCGGTAAGTCATGGCTCAGCTATCAAGGAGTTTTTGGACCACGTGCGGGGCGCGGCGGCCGACGAGCGCGAACGCGTGCCGGGCAACTGCTCAGTGCTGCATTTTGCGTTTGACGATGCGGCCGATACGTTTGAACTGGTCGAAGTCTTTACGCAGGAAGACTACGCGCGCGAGCTGGGGCTAGAGCCGCTCGTGGCGGCGGCAGGTCCGCAGCGTGGATAACGCTGACGTTGCGGCCCGGTTTACCGGCGTAATTGTTTGATGCGAAAGGGGCGGAGGTGCATGCGTTTGCTGCATCTCCGCCCCTTGTTTGTTTGGATGCTGGGTTTTCCAGCTTAGCGTTTGAGTTCGCTAGAACCGTGAGACCTGGTGAGTGAGCAGACCCGTCGGAACCTGCGGCGCGCTGCCGCTGACCTGCGCGGCGGGGAACAGCACGGCTACAGCAAAGTTGAACGGCTCTTTGCCAGAGTAGGCGTCGGCAGTGCGGGCCTCGTCGGCCAGAATCTGCGATGCCCCAGCCAGCGCGGCAGCGTAGGTGGGGTCGTCTGCCGGCGTCGGCTTCGGTGCCTGGTCGAGCATGGCTCGGATGGCGGCAACAGCGTCCTCGCGCTTGACTTCCCATACGCGATGCGTAATGCCGGTGGGGTCGGTGACGGCATAAAGCGACGCTCCTTCTTTGGCGGCGCCAAGGATGATATCCATGACGGGCGAGGCTTCGTAGGCGAGCGTTACAGGGCGGGGCTGCACCTTAAGCTCGGCGATCGTGCGCGCGGCGGCGAGTGCGTCGACGCTCTCGGCGGCAGCCTCGTCGCTACCCGTCAGTACGTTAACCGGGCAGATCGCCACGACACCCGTCACGCGTCCCGGCTCGCCCGAGCATTCGTACACGTAATACGCCGCACCCGGGTCCTTGAGCATCAGGCCATCGGCAAGGGCTCCGCGCAGAGCATCGTTGCCGCTCAGGATGCTGCCCATTGCAGGCAGCGCCTCGAGTACGCGGTCCTGAGCCGGGCGGATGCAGGGAAACGGAAGTGCTTTCATGGGCGGTCCTAACGCACGAGTCGGTTTGTTCGCGGCTTATTATGCCCCAACTTGGCCGCTCGCGTCCCAGAGCACGTTATCGGCGAGCGCGATTAGCACCTGCTGACAACGAACGATATCGGCATGGGGCACATATTCGTTGGGCTTGTGTGCGAGCGCGAGCGACCCGGGACCGTAGCTCATGCAATTGCGGTTGCCTGTCTTGCCGGCAATGACGGCGGTGTCGGTGTAGCCGGTAAAGAAGCCGACGGTCGTGTCCGCGTCCGTCACGTCATCGGCGGCACGCTTGAGCGCTGCTAGAAGGGGAGAGTTCGGGTCGCGCTCGATGGCGGGGCGGTCGCCCGTCACGGTGTAGCTGCCATGGCAACCGGGAACGGCGGCTTCGGCGACGGCGATGGCCTGCTCTACCATGCGCGTCGCGGCGGCCGTATCGGTCGGCGGGGTCAGACGCATGTCGACCCAGACTTTGGCGCGGTCGGGCACGACATAGGGGCGATATCCGCCCTCGATTTGGCCAAACGTGATGGTCGAAGACCCCAGCTCATCGTGCGCGGGCAGCGCCACAAACACGCGACGGAGCGAACACACGACCTCGGCCATGGCGGCGACGGCATCCGCGCCCTTCCACGGCTGGCTCGCATGCGCCGTTACGCCAGCCATTTCAATCTCGAACCACGTGCGCCCCTTGTGCGCCACCTGAATCTGTTCGTCGGTGGGTTCGGTGTCCAGCACCCATTCACGCGAGCCGACCCAGCCGGCATCGATCGCGGCCTCTGAGCCGCGCATAAAGTCTTCCTCGTCGACCGAGCAGATGAGCGAAAAGCCGCGGCGTGGCAGCGCGCCATCCGCCGCCACGCGCTCGAGCGTATGGACCAGTGCGGCAATGGCGCAGGCCAGGCCACCCTTCATATCGCAGGCACCGCGGCCATAGAGTTTATCGTCGCGCACAACCGCCCCAAGCGGTGCGATGTCTGCGTCCCAGCCATCGCCCAAGGTGACGGTATCCATGTGGCAGATATAGATCAGCCGCGGCTCGTCGCTTTGGCCCGGCACGGTGACTTTAAGGTTGCGGCGCCCGGGCAGCACCTCGAGTTCCTCAACCTGCACGGCATGGAGCACCGGATGACTCAACCGCTCCAGCTGAGCCTCAACCAGCGCTTTGATATACCGCTCAATTTCATCCTCATACGCGCCCGGGTCTGAGCTGTCGATCCGCACGAGCTCCTGCGCAAGCCGCCAGGCAAAATCCTCATCAACCATATGCAACCTCACAATCAGTTTGCTTTCCAAACCGATTGTAAGCCTCCTGAGAGATCCGCGACGTGGGCGTGGCAGTATTTACCGTTCGCAGGCCGAGCCAGCGCGTTTGCCGTCCGAGCGGGT
This sequence comes from uncultured Collinsella sp., assembly GCA_902475425.1. Classification (GTDB taxonomy): domain Bacteria; phylum Actinomycetota; class Coriobacteriia; order Coriobacteriales; family Coriobacteriaceae; genus Collinsella. The sequence continues at coordinate 5,142 of CABRZJ010000067.1, read as the reverse complement.
TCACAAGCGACGCAGCGGGTACGTACCCTTCATGGACGACATGCTGTGCGACATATCTGCCTTTCGGTATCACCGGATACCTCCACAGGTCTTGGCAATAATGCCGGACCTGCCCGATTCTGCGGACGATCCGCGCAGGGAGCACCTATGTGAGCATCCGCTCGTCACGCATTTCCTGGGCACCCCGTTACACGTGTTGGCGCAGGGCAGCTGCGGACGTAAGGGCGATCGCATTGTCAGGCATGTTTGGAACGGGGAGAGGCCGTTTGATTCCATGCGACAGACAGAGTTTGGCCTCGATGTCGCGTCCCCGCTCTTTACCCTGCTGACCCTGGCTTCCTCGGTCTCAAACGAGCGTTTAATCATGTGCATGTATGAGATGTGCGGCACCTTTGCCGTGTGCAAGATTGCGCCTCAGGTAAAGTCGGCACTTGTGCAGGCATATGGGGACCGGTGGGGTGACGCACGGTTGGGTTGGGAAAATGTAAAGGATGCCTCGGGGAATCCAACGGACCTGTGGAAACGACCGCCCTTGATCGAGTTCTCTGAACTTACAGAGTACGTCGATAAGATCCCGGGGCTCCGCGGTGCTAAATCGTTCACACGTGCCGCGAAATGCATTACGGGGGTGGCGGCATCGCCGCTTGAGGTCCAGGCTTCGATGCTGTTTGGCCTTACGAGGTTGCGCGGCGGCGAAGGCCTGCGCCTTACCAATAACGTCGAGATTCGTATGACGCGCAGCGCCCGCCTGATTTCGGGGCTTGATAGGCGCTATGCCGATATCCTGCTGGCAAATAAGGACGGCAGTCGAGAGTGTCTGGTTGAATGCCAAGGTAAAGCCATTCACGGATCCATTGAATCCAAGATCTCGGACTCCGATCGAACGACGGCCTTGCAAGCCATGGGATATCCCGTCGTTCTGATGACCTATGGTCAGCTGGCCGACTTCGATGCCTTCCGCGTGGTGATGGAGCTCATCATGTCCTATCTCGATGTGCCGCTGAAAGACAAGACGCCGCGACAGCAGGAGCTCGAACGGCGGCTTCGTGAGGAGATTTTTATCGATTGGGCAGGAATGTAGCCGCGCGGGTGGAAAACGGTCGCGCGGACTAGAGTTTTGGTCACAAAAAGACGTATATTTCGCCTTGGAGGGGCCTTAAAAATGCTATCTAGAATAAGTTGTTTCGGAAAATGGACAGTCAACTTACATTCGGCACATAGAGATCGATTTTTACCTACTAAAGTCCCTGATAAAGCTGTTTATCAAAGCGGGTGTGCTTAGCGACTTGAGCCTCACTATCTATTATCTGAAAAAACTTGTTCTGGGTATCATTTTAAAGTCGTCCGGAGCAACAAAATCGGCCCCCGTTTCGTGAAAACGGGGGCCGAATGGGCTTCGTGGTCTGTCTGGCAGGATTGGCGCCGGCGCTATTTAATCACGCGCACACGATACATCGACGGAATTTGCTTAAGTGCCTCGATCGTGCTGCCGTCCAGGTGCTCATCGGTGTCGAACATGGTGTAGGCGTTCTCGCCAGCGGACTCGTTGGTCATGCGCTGCACGTTGGCGTTGTCCTTGGCGAGAATGGCCGTGATCTGGCCGATCATGTTGGGCACGTTGGCATGCAGGCAGGCAATGCGGCTTGCGGCGCGCGCCTTGCCCATGCTGCAGGCGGGGTAGTTGACGCTGTGCGCGATGTTGCCGTTTTCCAGGTAATCCTTGAGCTCGCTGATGGCCATGTCGGCGCAGTTGGCCTCGGCCTCGCCGGTGCCGGCGCCCGAATGCGTGGTGATAAACGTGTTGGGCATCTTGACGGTCTTGGGCGTGGCAAAGTCGCAGCTAAACCAGCTGAGCTTGCCCTCGCGCAGGGCAGCGTCGACGGCGTCCTCGTCAATGATGGTCTCGCGCGCGTAGTTGATGAGCACGGCGTCCGGGGCCAGCAGGTCAATCTGCTCGGTGCTGATCATGCCGATGGTATCGGCCTTGCTGGGCACGTGCACGGTGAGGTAGTCGCAGCCGCGGCAGAGGTCCTCGAGCGTGCCCACGCGCTGCACCTCGCGACTCAGCACCCATGCGTGCTCGACGGAAATGAACGGGTCGTAGCCGTAGACATCCATGCCCAGGTCGACGCAGGCGTTGGCGACCTTGGAGCCCACGTTGCCCAGGCCGATGACGCCGATGCGCTTGCCCTTGAGCTCGCGGCCCACAAAGGCCTTCTTGGCCTTCTCGGCATCGACCTGAATCTCGGGATCGTCGGCGTTGTCGCGCACCCAGTTCATCGACTGCACCACGCCGCGGCTCGAGAGCACCAGCATGCCCAGGACGAGTTCCTTGACGGCGTTGCTGTTGGCACCGGGGGAGTTAAAGACGACGACGCCTTTCTTGGCGTACTCCTCGACGGGGATGTTGTTGACGCCGGCGCCGCAGCGGGCGATGGCGCGGATGCCCTCGGGCAGCTCGTAGCCGTGCAGGTCGGTGGAGCGCATCAGGATAGCGTCGGCCTCCTCGGCGGTGCCCACAAACTCGTAGCCCTCGCCAAACTCGACTTTGCCGTCTTTAGTGATGTCGTCGATGGTCTTAATCTTACGCATGGAAAAACTCCTTAGCAGGTTTTGATCTAAGCAGGGTGGTTTGAAGTGGCTGGTCGGCCCGCGGGTTGCGGGCTAGTTAGATCGCGGACTCAAACTATGCTGCGCTTCGAAGTCCTTCATGTACGTGGCCAGTGCCTGCACGTCTTCCATGGTGACGGCGTTGTACACGCTGGCGCGCATGCCGCCGACGAGGCGATGACCCTTGACGTTTTGGATCTGGTGCTCTGCCGCGCCCGCAACGAAGGCCGCGTCGAGTTCGGCATCGCCGGTACGGAAGGTGACGTTGGCGATGGAGCGGCTATCGGCCTGCGCGGTGCCATGGAACAGCTCGCTGAGCTCGAGTAGATCATAGAGCAGGTTGGCCTTGGCCCAGTTGCGCTCGGCCATGGCGGCAAGTCCGCCGGTCTCCTCGACCCAGTGGAACACCTTGCCGCACACGTAGATGCCAAAGGTGTTGGGCGTGTTGAGCATGGAGTCCTTGGCGGCTTGGGTCTTAAGGTCCATGTACTGCGGCGTCTGCGCATAGGCCGGACCTTCGGCGATAAGGTCGTCGCGCACGATGACCACGGTCACGCCCGCGGCGCCGGCGTTTTTCTGCGCGCCGGCGTAGATGAGCCCGTAGCGCTCAACGTCGAGCGGCTGCGACAGAAAGCAGCTCGAGACATCGGCGACCAGCGGCACGTCGCCGCAATTGGGCAGCTCGTGGTACATGGTGCCAAAGATGGTGTTGTTCTGGCAGATGTAGACGTAGTCGAGCCCGTCGCCCGCAGCCTCGGCGGCAATACGCGCGTTGATGTCGGCCATGTCGGGGATGCGGTCGAAGTTGGTGTCTTCGGAGCTCGCGAGCAGCACGGCCTCGCCGTACTTGGCGGCCTCCTTGTACGCCTTGTTGGCAAAGTTGCCGGTCACGACGTAGCCGGCGCGGCCGCGGCGCATGAGGTTCATGGGGATGCCCGCAAACTGCAGCGTGGCGCCGCCCTGCAAAAACAGGACGCGGTAGTTGTCGGGGATGCTCAGCAGACGGCGCAGGGTTGCCTCGGCGTCGTTGATAATCTGCTGGTACATGCTAGATCGATGGCTCATCTCGAGCACGGACATGCCGCAACCGCGGTAGTCCATCATCTCGTCGGCGATCTCGGCGAGCACGCTTGTAGGCAGCGCGGCCGGGCCAGCTGAGAAGTTGTGCACACGTGCCATCTTCTAGTTCCCCTCGTAGTCGTTTGAACGTTCGGGATACTTTAGCACAGTGGAGCGTCAGGCGCGACCGAATCACAGCAAAACCCGAGTGCGCCGCTATGATTTACAGGATGGTTATATGGGGGAGGGGTGCTTTACTCCTCGGGCAAATCCAAATCTGCGAGCGAAGGCATGAGGTTCTCTAGGCGCTTGATTTCTTCGTCGCAAATTAGCTACCCCCCTGGCCGCTACGACGCGAGCGTGGCGATGACGGCTTCGTCGCCGGCGTATATTAGGGTGTTGCCATCGGGAATGATCGTTTGGCCGTCGCGCTTGAGCATCACTACAATAAACGGATGCTTGCCTTGCGGCACATCGCGCAGGCGCTGACCGGCCAGGCGACCGTGGGGAGTCACGGTGACCTCGCGCAGGGTAACCTCGGCACGCTCTTCGAACGTTGGGGCGGCCATCACCAGCAGATCGCCTTCCTGGATCACGGTGTCGCCATTGGGCAGTACCGGATGCGCCCCGTCGCGCAGCACCAGGACCACGAGCATGTCCGTCGCGCTGCCAATGTCCGCGAGCGAGCGTCCGGCAAACGGATGGCCAGCGCCCACCTTGAGCTTTACAAACGACATGCCGTCCTCGTCGCGGTAGTCGTTAAAGGTGCGGCGCACGTCGCCGGTCGCATCGATCATATCGAGCTTCTTCGCCACCGCCGGCAGCAGCGAGCCCTGCACCACGATGCTCGACGCGGCAATCACAAACACCAGGTCAAATAGGTCGTGTCCGCCGGGAACGCCGGCCACCACGGCAAAGAGACTAAAGACGACCGAAGCTGCTCCGCGCAGACCCGCCCAGCTTACGAGCGCAACCTGGCGAGGGTTCGTCCTAAACGGCGCCAGCAGCATGCCTACGGCGATGGGGCGGCTCGCAAAGAGCATAAACGCCATGAGTGCCAGGCCCGGTAGCAGCATTTGCGGCAGGCGTGCGGGTGTAACGAGCAGGCCCAGCAAAAAGAAGATGGTCATCTCGGCCATCTCGGTGAGGGTGTCAAAAAAGTGCGCCATCTCGACCTTGCCAGTGATGTCGCTCGCACCCAGCACAATGCCGGCCAGGTATACAGCCAAAAAGCCGTTGCCGCCCAGATAGCTTGGTAGTGCGTAGGCGACGATCGCCACGGCGAACAAAAAGATGGTCTGCGCGCCCTCGGCCGTTGCGTGCGCGCGTTCAATCAGGCGGCCCGCCGCCCAGCCGATGGCAAGGCCCAGGCCCGCGCCCAGGATAATCTGCTTGGCCAGCAGTGCGGGAATGTTGATGTCGCCGCCGGCCGCGAGTGTGGCGAGCACGGCGGTGAGCATGTAGGCGACGGGG
>CABRZJ010000066.1:0-9892 GCA_902475425.1 uncultured Collinsella sp. | reverse complement strand
TTTGGCGGAGGATACAAACCAGCCAGCTATATGAACGATTCGGGCAACCCTGATCCGGAATACTGGAAGAAATCGCCGCGCGAGTCGGGCGCCAAACAGGCAAACCGCTACCTCGACGAAATGGAAGGGAAGTGGAATCAGTACAAAAGTATGAGTGCCGGTTCGGGCACCGATCCAAGAAACACCAAGCTCCTTCGCCACCATTGCACGCCGCTGTTCACGATGGATATCGCCACACAGCTGTACGGCTCGCTCGCCTACGATTGGGTGGGCAAAACCTGGGGTGACAACAACGACCCCGCATACGGCAATATTAAGGCCCTCTTCCAGGTAAGAACCGACCTCAATTGGACCGAGCAGTTTACCCTAGGACCGGTGCCCTTTTTCCTAAACGTCAACCCCTGGGTGCTGGCGAAGCTGGCGCTCGCCGTGGGTGCCCACACGCACGGCAGCGGCGCGGCGTTTTTCAGGAACATTTCGCTCGACTATTCCAACACGTCGGGCTCATTCACCATCCAGATCGGGCTTGCCGTTACCTTTGGCGCCGGCGTTGCAGGCGTCGCCTCGTCTGCCGTGCGTGGCGCCGCATCCCTCACCCTGTTCATTGGGTACGAGAAGGCGGACGGGCACCAGCTTCCGCGGCTGCGCGTGGGTGCAGACGTCGATGTCGATGTGATACTCCAGTTCGTAATGTTCAAGTGGACCACCAAGGCTTGGTCGGGATCGTGGCCCACACTCCTCGATTCGTGGAATATGTCGGTGAACAATAGCAACCAGTATGTGCTCCAGCGCTCTGAGCTCGCATTGGGTGGAGATACGCCTTACACGTTGGATGCCCGCTTCGGCATGCCCGGCAACATCGAGGCGGGCGGCGTGCCGCAATTTATCGCATCGGCCACCATCGTCACCAACGCCGAGCTGCTCGCACGCGCTGAGGTTAAGGCCACTGCCGTAAACGCCGCGCCTGTCGTGCGCGATTGGGATCGGGCGGTCACGCGCATTGAGCTCGAGGCGGATGCAGAAAGCGACGACACGGGACAGATCGAGCATTTCGTCCATGCACTGATAGAGAACGACGAAAACGCCGCGCCGATGTATGAGTACACCTACATCGGTCAGGCAACGAACACCGTTGCCGACCCGAACGCCGATTCTGCCGGCGTGTCGGAGGACGAGCGTGGCGGCATCAAGCCCTCGAGCGACAACGTGCTGTTTGCTGGCGTGCTCAGCGAAGCCCACATGAAGCTGGCAATGATTGCCGGCGTAGAATGCCTGTTCCGTATCGCCTCGGTGCGCTACGGCGACAATGGTCGCTCGCGCCTGGTGGTACACACAAAGGCAAACGGGACGTGGTCCGCTCCCACGCCTGTAGACTTTCCCCTTGGGTTTGGCGAGGGCGACGTGGAGCGCGACAGCATATACGATTACGACTTCGACGTAGTGGAATATACGGACGGAAGAGGAAACCAGGACGCCTACGTGCTGCTGGTCTCGGGCGAGCGCCCCGCCGGCGACAACACCCTTTTCGATACGGCGAGCACATCCGGCATACTGTCCGTTGTGCGCCTGCGCATAAGCAACGACGGAGTTCGCGTGATATCGCACACGTCGTGGCGCAGCATCTCGCGCGGCCGCCTTCAGGAGGATGGCTACCATTGCCTGCAGTGCCCACGCATCACGGTGGGCAAGACACTTGTCGACGGGCGCCTGTCGGGCGCTTACCTCCACCGCCGCGGGACCACCGCAGAAAAGGCGCTCGGCAGCGAGGCTGAGGTTGCGCTGGAGTGCTTTACCCTATGGTCGGACGTTTCGGGCGACAGCCTGACGTTCCGCCAAGTTCTCCGCTTTCCGCAAGCACCGTCGAGCATCGAGCTGGGTGAGCCCGAGAATATCAACGGCAAAATGGTGGTGCCCGTTGCATACGAGACCGCAGACGGTTGCGGCTGCGCATCGTACGCCGTGATCGGCCAGTCCATCGCGGGCTGGGGCGTTATGTCGCCAGATGCCACAGTACCCCACGCGGTGCCGTGGCCGCAGCACACGGGCTTTTTGGCAACTGTCAACGAGCAGCTGCAGCATGTTACGTGGACGCGAGGCGCATCGGCATTTGCAACGCAGCCCGTGGGTGCCGCAGGCTGTGGCCCGGCATCGTTTAGCGTAAGCAACAACGGCAGGTGCGTGCTCTATGTAGAGAACACCGATGGCAAGGTGGGACAAACCTACGACGAAGAAGGCAACCCGGTTGCAGTGATGGGCAAGCACTTCCGCATCTTCGCCAGCACCTTGGCGGGCGATCTGTTCACGGAGCCGTTTGTGATGTGCGAGCTGGACCATCCCGTCGATCAGATAACGACATTTTTGACGTCGGGAGGCATGCTCTCCGCGCTCGCCACGCACATTGTGAGCGCGGAGAAGAGCGAGGCAGAGCTGCACGACATCGAAGTGCCCTTGGTGGCGTGTGCCACTCCGACGGGCGCCGTTGCTACCTCGGGCGCGGTGGTGCCCGGAGCAGCAGGCGAATCCTTCATGGTCACGGTGCGAAACGACGGCAACACCTTACTGACCGCCGGCACGATCGATCTGTACCGAGAGGGCTCCAGCCAGCCGTTCTCCAGCGCATCCATCGGATTCGGAGTGAACGCACGCATGGCTTCGATCTACGATCCAGAGCTTGCCGAGGACGCTTCGGCCAACGATATGGCACACGTGAAGTACGCGCTCGAGACGCTGGGCGCACGTTTTGCAACGCACCCGCTGGTAGCCGACAACGGCAACGCCGTGCTGGCACCGGGTTGCACGGCACAGTTCCGTATGAGCTTCGCCATCCCCGAGAGTTGGAGCGACGAAGTGGGCAAACGCGTAACGCTGTATGCGAAGGCGCGTAATCTGGTGGCGCTCGATCCCGTAACGCTCGAAGAAATTCGACCGGGCGCGAACTCGGCGCTGGGTGCTGTACTGCATGAGCTCCACGTGCCCGACGCGGCATGCGAACGCTCAGAAGTTCAGGTCGGCGTATGCGACAGCGCGGACGCCACAGGGCTTCACGACGCCCCGATGACGGCGGACGGCGATGGTGGCTCAAGTGGCGGCGGTACTGACGAGGGCGGCGGCTCCGGCGGAAGCAGCTCCGGCAGTGGCAAGGACCACGGCAATAACAAGCGCTCCGGAAAAGCGGGCGCGCTTGCGGGCACGGGCGATGCCAACGTTCCCCTCACGGCAGCCGCTGCAGCACTCGCCGCGGCAGGCGCCGGCCTCGTCGCCTACAGTGCCCGCCGCACGGCGCTCGAGATCGACACCGCCAATGAGGCCAATTCGGATAGGCCTCGCTAGCTCCTAGTTACTTTTGTGAGAGACGTCGACTCGGCTCATCGAACATCAAATGGGCTGGTTCTGGATACCCAGAGCCAGCCCATTACGCATTAGATATCGTCAGAGGAGTCGAGTTCTGCCTCGAGCTTGGCACGGCGTCTTTTCGCCGTGAAAAACGTTGCGCACAGGCCAGCAAACGTGGCCGCGAAAATCGTCGCACCGCAGAACACGCCCGTGGCCAGGTTCGCCAACCAAAAGACGCTTTCGAGCGGTACGATCTGCGCCTCAGCGATACAGCGCATTGCGGCAATAACAAGCGCGAACGCGGCGCCGCTAAGACCGCTGAGAAGTAGGAAATATCCAACAGGAAGATGCTCGGTTTGCCCAAAACGATTGGTATCGACATAGCCCTTCCGCGTTTGCAGTCCTGCGCAAATCAACATCACGAGAACGAGCCACAAATACATGGCTGCCTCGAACGGCGTTGCAAAACCATGCGGCATTTCACTGGCGTCGCTGTGAACCCACGCAACCTGTCGAGCTATAAACTGGTAGAAAAATATCATCAACATGCCAAACGAAAGCAGCACGAAACCAATCTTGTAGATCTTCGCGCTCTCAGCCTCCAGGCGCTCATCCTTTGGGCCGGCATATTCACGCCACTTTTGCACGAGTTTTAAATCTTCAAATTTCATAGCGAACTCCTAAAGAGCGTTAGGGTCGACGTCGATCCCGTCTTCCCAAAACAGATCGTTCAACGTAACGCGTAGCGCTTTGCAGATCGCCACGCACAAATTGAGCGTGGGGTTGTAGCCGCCCGCCTCGATCAGGCCGATGGTCTGGCGCGTAACGCCCACGGCCTCGGCCAAGTCAGCTTGCGAAAGGCCAACCGCCGCGCGCGCCGCCTTCATGCGTAGGTTCTTTTTGCCCGGCATGGATTTCCTTTCGTAGTAATGGACAGATATCCGTTACAACATGACAGAAATATATTGCATCCATCAGAAGATGTCAACTATATCTGTCATTATGAAAACCATATTCGTCATCGCCATGCGGACATTACAACTTCGGTTCACTATTCAAACTTACTCGGACAGAACCGACTCGGTTTTGTCCGAGTAAACTCGAGCATAAACTGATTCATGCGATACAATTAACTCGGACAAAACCGAGTCGGAAGGAACCGAGTAAGTGGAATTCATTGGCAGGGAGCGTGAACTCGCCCGTATTAAGAAAACGCTCAAAGCACCCGAGCAGCGCAATGTTCTCATTTACGGCAGGCGTCGCGTCGGAAAAAGTGAGCTCATCAAGCAGGCGCTAACGGATTTGTCAGACGTCGCAACGGTCTATTACGAGTGCCGCCAAACCTCCGAGGCAGACAACCTCGAGAGTCTGTCCGTCCTTGTTGCTGAAGCGCTGAGCTTTCCTCCGCTCGCCTTCACAGGCATCCGCGAGCTCATCGAATTTCTGTTTGCCCAAGCCAAAGACAAGAACATTACCCTCGTTCTCGACGAATACCCCTACTTGAGAGATGCGGTTAAAGGCTTAGACAGCATTCTTCAGACCTCAATCGACGCCCACAGGGAAGACTCACGTTTAAACATTGTCCTGTGCGGCTCCTACGTTGAGATTATGAAATCCCTCATCGAGCATGAAAGCCCCCTCTACGGGCGAATTGATCTCGCACTTGAGCTTAAGCCCATGGATTACTTTGACGCTGCGAAGTTCTATCCCGCGTTCTCGCCCGAGGACAAGGTGCGGCTCTATAGCGTTTTTGGCGGCATCCCCTTTTACAATCGCCTCATCGATCAATCCCAAAGCGTACGCGACAACATCATCGAGCTCGTCACGGAACCTGGCGCCCGCTTAGAAAGCGAGGTGCCGTCCTATCTCAACGCCGAGATCTCGAAGATGACCAACGCCAACGAAGTTTTCGGGGCTCTCGCACAAGGTTACTCCCGTTGGGGGGACGTGCTGGCACAGTCGCACGTCTCGAGCGGTCCGGCCATGGCAGACGTGCTCGACAAGCTCATGTCACTCGAAATCGTCCAAAAGCGTGCACCCATCAACGACCCTACGAACAAGCGCAAGTCTGGCTACTTTGTAGTGGATCCGCTTTCGCTCTTTTACTATCGCTATGTTTTCCGCAATGCCTCAGCACGTCAGCTGCTCGACCCGGAAGTCTTCTATGATCGTCACGTCTCCCAAGACTTCGAGGAAAACTACGTTCCTCATATGTTCGAGGAGATCTGCCGTCAATACCTCGTGCGGCAGAACAGGACCGGCAAGATCGAACCGGCTTTCGACGCCATAGGCAAGTACTGGTACGACGATCCCGCAAACAAAACGAGCGGCGAATTCGATGTGGTAACGCAAGACCCCGAGGGCTACGCATTCTACGAAGCAAAGTTCCGCAAATCCCCCGTCACGCAAAAAATGGTCGACGAGGAAATCACCCAAGTCGAGGCAACGGGGCTCAAGTGCCATCGCTATGGATTCTTCTCCCGTTCGGGCTTCGAAGCTGGCGAAAGCGATCGAACCGTCTTCATCGACCTGCCGCAGATGTTTGGATAGGACAGGACAGGTCCCTCCCGCATTCCAAGCATTCATTATCTAATCGAACGATTGTTCGATGGATTTCGTGTTGGTTGGAATCGTCTGTGGGCTGGGCTATGCTACCTTGACTATCTATATGACTTAAACGCAGCAAAGGAGCACCGAGAGAGCGAGTATGGCAAAAAACACCGCAAACTATGGTAACGACAGTATCCGCCAGCTCAAGGACGAGGAGCGCGTACGTCTGCGCCCTGCCGTCATCTTTGGCTCGGACGGACTCGACGGTTGCGCGCATGCCGCCTTCGAGATCCTGTCCAACGCCGTTGACGAGGCGCGCCAGGGCTACGGCAAGCTCATCACCCTTACCGCCTTTCGCGATGGCTCCATTCAGGTAGAGGACAATGGCCGTGGCTGCCCGCTCGACTGGAACCCTTCCGAGAAGCGTTTTAACTGGGAGCTCGTCTTTTGCGAACTCTACGCCGGCGGCAAGTATAACAACAACCAGGGCGGCGACTACGATTTCTCGCTCGGCACCAACGGCCTGGGCTCCTGTGCGACTCAGTACGCCTCCGAGTACATGGACGTCACGGTTTGGCGCGACGGCAACAAGTACTCCCTGCACTTTAAGAAGGGCAAGGTCGTCGGCGCCAAAAAGAAGGCGCTCGAGATTGAGCCCAGCGACGAGAACCGCACCGGTACCACCATCAAGTGGCGTCCCGATCTTGAGGTCTTTACCTCCATCAGTATCCCCCACGATTGGTATCGCGAGACCATGCGCCGTCAGGCCGTGGTCAACGCCAACGTGACCTTCCGCCTGCACATCGAGGGCGACGATGGTGAGTTTTCCGAAGAGGATTTTTGCTATCCCAAGGGCATCGAGGACTACGTGCTCGAGAAGGTCGGTACCGACTACCTTACCGAGCCCTTCTTTATCGAGGCCGACCGTCGCGGTCGCGATCGCGAGGACCTGCCCGATTACAACGTAAAAATCACCGCATGCATGTGCTTCTCGCGCACCTTCATGATGCAGGAGTACTACCACAACTCATCGTGGCTCGAGAACGGCGGTTCGCCCGAGAAGGCCGCCCGCAGCGCTTTGACCAGCGCCATCGATGCCTACATTAAGCAACAGGGCAAATACAACAAAAACGAGAGCGGCATTAAGTGGCAGGACGTCCAGGACTGTCTGGTACTAGTGACCAACTGCTTCTCCACCCAGACGTCTTACGAAAACCAGACTAAGAAGGCCATCAACAACCGCTTTATCCAGCAGGCCATGACTGCCTTCTTTAAGGAGCGCCTCTCGACCTACTTGATCGAGAACAAGGACGCCGCCAATAAGATTATGGAGCAGGTGCTCATCAACAAGCGTTCACGCGAGAATGCCGAGAAGACGCGCCAGAGCATCAAGACCAACCTGCAGCAGAAGACCGATATGGCCAACCGCGTGCAGAAGTTCATCGACTGCCGCTCCAAGGACAAGAACCGTCGCGAGATCTACATCGTAGAGGGCGACTCGGCAGCAGGCGCCATTCGCACCTCGCGCGATGCCGAGTTCCAGGGCGTCATGCCCGTCCGAGGTAAGATCCTCAACTGCCTGAAGGAGGATTATCCGCGCATCTTTAAGTCCGACATCATCATGGACCTTATGCGCGTGCTGGGCTGCGGTGTGGAGATCAAGGACAAGCGCATCAAGAACCTGGGCGCCTTTGACCTGGACAACCTCAACTGGAACAAGGTCATCATCTGTACGGACGCCGACGTCGACGGTTATCACATCCGCACGCTCGTGCTCACCATGCTCTATCGCCTGGTGCCCACGCTTATCGACGAGGGCTACGTGTATATCGCCGAGTCGCCGCTCTACGAGATCAACTGCAAAGAGAAGACCTACTTTGCCTACACCGAGCTCGAGAAGAACGGCATCCTTAAGGAGATCGGCGACCAAAAGTGCTCGATCAACCGCTCCAAGGGTCTTGGTGAGAACGATCCGGACATGATGTGGCTCACCACCATGAACCCCGAGACGCGCCGCCTGATCAAGGTGGAGCCCGAGGACGTCACCAAGATGGAAACCATGTTCAACCTTTTGCTTGGCAACGACGAGGCAGGCCGCAAGCGCCATATCTCCGAGCACGGCAAGGAATACCTGGACCAGCTGGACCTGCAGTAGCAGCAAATCGATAACGACGGCCCATAAGAAGTTCAAGAGGAAATCGTGGCAAAGAAGAAGACGAAGAACCAGCCAAAGAAAAAGCAGGTCAACGCCGAAAACGTCATCGGCCTGCACTCCGAGGTCACCGACCAGCCGATCACGCAGACGCTCGAGGTCAACTACATGCCCTACGCCATGAGCGTCAACGTCTCGCGTGCGTTCCCCGAGATCGACGGCTTTAAGCCCTCGCACCGCAAGCTGCTCTACACCATGTACAAGATGGGTCTGCTCAAGGGCGAGCGCCAGAAGAGCGCCAACATCGTGGGGCAAACCATGAAGCTCAACCCGCACGGCGATGCCGCGATCTACGAGACGATGGTGCGCCTGGCGACGGGCAACGAGGCACTGCTTGCGCCCTTCGTGGAGTCGAAGGGCAACTTTGGCAAGTACTATTCGGGCGATCTGAGCTACGCCGCCTCGCGTTATACCGAGGCCAAGCTCTCCCCCATCAGCGCCGAGATCTTCAAGGACATCGACAAGGACCCGGTCGACTTTGTCGACAGCTACGACGGCGCCATGAAGGAGCCGCGTTTGCTGCCCACCACGTTCCCCAACATCCTTGTCTCGGCCAACAAGGGCATCGGCGTCGCCATGGCGTCCGACATCTGCGGTTTCAACCTCAACGAGGTCTGCACCGCCACCATGCACTACCTGCAGGATCCCGACTGCGACCTGCTCGAGTACATGCCCATGCCCGACTTCTCGACCGGCGGCGAAATTATCTACCGCCGCGAGGAGATGGAAAAGATTATCGAGACCGGCCTTGGCAGCTTCCAGATCCGCTCCCGCTGGCGCTGGATTCCCGAAGAGCGCATCATCGAGGTCTACGAGATCCCCTACACCACCAAGACCGATGTCATCATCGAACGCATCGTCAAGCTCTCCAAAGAGGGCAAGGTCAAGGAGATCGCCGATATCCGCGATGAGACCGACCTCTCGGGTCTGCGTATCGCCATCGACCTTAAGCGCGGCGTCGACCCCGACAAGCTCATGGCCAAGCTCTATCGCTCGACCACGCTGCAGGATTCGTTCTCGTGCAACTTCAACGTGCTCGTCGACGGCTATCCCCGTGTTATGGGCGTGCGCCAGATTCTGCACGAGTGGGTCAAGTGGCGTATTGAGTCCACGCGCCGCCGCATTAACTTTGACCTGGGCAAAAAGTCCGAGCGCCTGCACCTGCTGCACGGCCTTGAGGCAATTCTGCTCGACATCGACAAGGCCATCGCCATCATCCGCGGCACCAAGCTCGAAGCCGAGGTCGTGCCCAATCTTATGAAGGGTTTCGACATCGACGAGACCCAGGCCGAGTTTGTTGCCGAGCTCAAGCTTCGCAACATCAACGAGGAGTACATCCTCAACCGCACCAAGGACATTGCAAAGCTTGAGGGCGAAATTGCCGAGCTGGAGGAGATTCTCTCGAGCGAAGACAACATCAAGAAGGTCATCAGCGACGAGTTGGCCGCGGTCAACAAGAAATATGTGATGCCGCGTCGCACGGGCAGGATCGAGCCCCATGAGGTCATCGAGGTGAGCTTGGAACCCGAGGTCGAGGAGTACCCGGTCACCATCATGCTCTCGCGCGATGGCTACCTTAAGAAGATGACGGACCGCGTGCTCAAGAAGGCGACCACGCTCAAGTACAAGGACGGCGACAAACCCTTTATCGAGTTCCCGTCCTCCAACACCCACGAGCTGCTGGTCTTTACCAACAAGAGCCAGGTGTACAAGTGCAAGGTTGCGGCGTTTGAGGACACCAAGTCGGCCCAGCTGGGCTCGTACCTGCCGACCGATCTTGAGATGGAACCCGACGAG
>CABRZJ010000065.1:0-9951 GCA_902475425.1 uncultured Collinsella sp. | reverse complement strand
CTCTGGAAAGAGGTATCCAATCAGCTCAACAAGGATGGTTTGGCGCTCTCGGGCGGTCAGCAGCAGCGTCTGTGCATCGCGCGCGTGCTTGCGGTGCAACCCGATGTCCTTCTGATGGACGAGCCCTGCTCCGCCATCGACCCCACGTCCGTCTCTAAGGTCGAGGATCTGATGGCCGAGCTGGCGCCCGAGATGACGATCATCATCGTCACGCATTCAATGCAGCAGGCAGCTCGCATTAGCGACTACACCGCATTCTTCTTGCAGGAAGTTGCCGGCGAGCCCGCTACGCTCATCGAGTATGGTCAAACCGACGCGATCTTCACCAGCCCGGTGGACTCGCGGACGGAAGACTATATCACCGGCCGCTTTGGCTGATCGGTGCGACTAGTCCCAAGCCGATCGGATCTGGTCCGGTGCGTATTCACTGTGCGGGCGGCATGACCGCACCCAACTGATTGGAGTGAACCATGCGCAAACTGTTTTCCCGTCAGCTCATCGAGGCCCGTCACGAGATGCTGAGCATCTACGAGGCCGTCGATCTGGCCCTCCACGATGCCGTGAAGGCCTATGTGACCGACGACCGCAAGCTCGCCACCAAGACCAAGAAGCGCACGCTTTCGATTGACGCACGCTGCGCCAACCTGGAGGCCGTCTGCTACAACCTGATTGCCACGCAGTCACCGGTCGCCTCCGACTTCCGCTTGCTGCAGACGATCATCTACGTCGACTTTAACCTGCAGCGCATGACCGATAAGGTTCGCCAGATTTGCCGCGCCACGCGTCATATGATCAAGGCCGACATCTCGCTGCCCAAGGAGCTTGTCGGCACGGTCGAGGCCGAGGCTGAGGCCGTCTACCAGGTGCTGGGCTCTTCGCTTTCTGCGCTCGTCACCAACGACATGTCCATCATCTGCAACTTGGCCGTCGAGGACGAGCCAGTGCACGCCGCCTACGAGAAGTTCTTCCGCACCTTTAACCGCATGGACACGGGCGATTTTATGGACGACGACAGCAACTATGACGACCTGCGCCGCGCCATCATGGTATCGCGCTATCTCGATCGCATCGCCTCGATTTCCATCGATGCCGCCTGCCGTCTGACCTTCCTGTTGACCGGACAGCGTATGACTGCCGGTGATATCGCCTGCACTGATGAGGATGAGCTCGAGAGCATGCGCGTGCCTTCGGGCGAGGGTGTTATCATGAGGCCCGCCGTCGATGCACGCTACGTTGCCAAGGTGCCCGTTAACGAGGTCAGCGAGGGTCTTCGCTACCTGCTCGATCATCTTGAGGATGAGGACGATGGCGAGGACGACGAGGAGTAAGTAACCCCGTTCGTCGAAAGATTGTAAATACCTAAGTGAGCGCGGCCTTGCACATGCGGGGCCGCGCTCTTGCGTTAGCATGGGACTACTTGTTTGGCTGTCAGCGGAGGCGATTGGCAATGGATAACTATTTGGACTTGATGCGCGCTCGCCGCGAGCAGATTCTGGAACGTTTTTATGCGGCGCTCGATCGCGCGGGCCGTCCCCACGACGCCGCGAGCCTCATTGCCGTGTCCAAGACCGTTGGTGTCGATGAGACCGTTGCCGCCATCCAGGCGGGGTATCGCCATTTTGCCGAGAACCGCCCGCAGGAGCTGGTTCGCAAGCTCACGGGTCTGGCGGAGCATCCGGAGCTGCCCGAGGTGCGCTTCGATATGATCGGCAACCTGCAGACCAATAAGATCAATGCGGTGCTGGGCTCAGCCGAGCTGATTCACTCGGTGGGTTCGCTGCATCTGGCGCAGGCGATCTCGAGTCGTGCTGTTCGCAAGATTGAGGCAGGCGAGCTCGTCGGCCCCCAGCGTGTGCTCATTGAGGTCAATGTGAGTGGTGAGGAGTCGAAGGGAGGCTTTTCACCCGATGAGATTCGCGCCGCCGCGGGTGAGCTTGCAGAACTTGAGGGAATTTGCGTACAGGGGCTTATGACTATGGCGCCCCGGGGGAATAAGGATGTGGCACGCCGCACCTTTGCGGGGCTTCGTGAGCTGAGGGATGAGCTGGAGGCGGCGCATCCCGATTTGAACCTGCCTGAGCTTTCCTGCGGTATGAGCGAGGACTTTGAGTCTGCCCTTGAGGAGGGCTCTACGCTCGTTCGCCTGGGCAGGGTAGTATTTAGCCCGGAGTTTGCAGTAAAATAAGGCTCTGAAGTGCGCACTGATTATCGGGGCGCCTGCACTAAACCGCGAGAGGACACAACCATGGGCTTCCTTGACGAGATTAAAAATAAGATGCACCTGGGCGGCCAGCAGGGTTACGACCAGGGTTATGGCCAGGACGACGACTACGGCTACGATGACGGCTACGACGATAGTTATCAGGGCAACGGCTACAGTGGTGCTTCGGGCGAGGGCTTCTACACCCAAGACGAGCCGAGCAACGGCCTGCTTGGCCAGACGCGCCGCGGTGAAGCTGAGTCGGTTGCCGTGTATACGCGCTCCGGTCAGCTGGTCGGCGATGACTCCCGCCATGCCACGACGTATAACCCGCCTTCGCGCTCGCAGGACAGTGTTGCGAGATGCCTCGGCCTATGCGAGCAATATCATCAACGCCACGCCGCAGCTGCCGGCCTATGTCCTGCGCCCCGAGAGCTATGACGACGTGGAGACCGTGGTGCGCCGCGTTCGCACCAAGCAGCCTGTCGCACTGATTTTTGTGGGCGTACGCACCGAAGTTGCCAAGCGCGTCTTGGACTTCTCTTACGGCTTTGCCTGCGGTCTGGGTGCCACGGTCAAGGAGGTGGGCGACCGCGTGTTCATGGTGCTGCCCGCCGGTTGCGAGGTCAAAGATTCCGATCTCAAGAAGCTTCGTGCCGACGGCTACCTTAAGTAAAGACAAGACGAGGAGATTCCCATCAACATCTACACTATCGTCCAGCTGGTCAACACGCTGTTCAACTTCTATTCCACGCTCATTGTCGTCTACTGCTTTATGACGTGGATTCCCATGAAGCAGGGTGGTTTGCTTCAGGATATTGCCGCGGTGCTTGATAGCGTGTGCGGTCCGTGGCTCAACCTGTTCCGTCGTTTCATCCCGCCGATGGGCGGTATCGATTTTTCGCCGGTCGTTGCGATTATTGCGTTGCAGTTGGTGCAGAGGCTGGTTCTGCAGCTTCTTATAGGTATACTCGTGTAGAACTGACTTAGTAACTTACGTCGGGCGTGTAGCGCCGAGGCGATGAAAAAGGAGACTTGTTATGGCTATTACCCCTGCAGACATCCAGGCTCAGACTTTCTCTGAGGCCAAGCGTGGCTACGATCCTGCTGAGGTCGACGTCTTCTTGGAGACGCTGTCCTCCGAGGTTGACGCTATGCTCGCTAAGATCGTCGACCTTAAGGGTCGCCTGACTGCTACCGAGCAGCAGCTTGCCGATGCGCAGGCTCAGCTTGCCCAGGCTCAGGATGCCACCGCCCAGGCCGTTCCTGCCGCCCCCGTGGCTGCTCCCGCCCCTGACTTCTCCGCTCAGGAGCGCCAGATTTCCGCTGCCCTGATCGCTGCCCAGCAGACCGCTGAGACCATCGTCAACGATGCCAACGAGAACGCTGAGCGTATCCGCAACGAGGCTGACGCCAAGGCCCGCGAGGTTATCCGCCAGGCTCTGACCGAGAAGCAGGCCGAGCTCGAGGAGATCGATCGTCTCAAGGCTTCCCGTGAGGAGTTCAAGGCAGAGTATCTCAAGCTCATCCAGCACTTCATGGACGATGCCCAGAATTCCTTCCCGGCCGATCTGATGGCCTCCACGCCGGTCGGTTCTGCCGCTTCTCCTGCAGTGACTGTTCCCGCCGAGCCGCTGCCCGTCGCTGACCCGGTTGTCCCCGTGGCCGATCCCTTCGCCCCGATCGACAACTTTGCTGCCGACGACCTGGACTAACATTCGGCCTACAATTTAGTGCCTAGAAAGGACCCGCAGCTTGCGGGTCCTTTTTTATGACTGTGCCGGAGTGCGTAACATAAAAAACCGAGCCCTGCACATAATGGCGCAGAACTCGGCGAACGGGTGAGCGGTCAAGGGTAGGTTTTAAGGCATGTCCCAAAACCTACTTGAGGAGGAAGTCGGAGAGGGGAATGGTACGGGCCTCGCGATGCTCGGGATCGGCGATGTGGTCGGCAGGATATCCACAGACGAGCATGTGATAGGGATAGACGCCCTTGGGCAGATTGAACTGCTCCTGCGCCACCTCAGGCTTAAAATGGCCTACCCAGCACGTTCCCAGGCCCTGCTCGGTGGCCTCCATCATCATCTGATCGCAGACGATCGAAGTATCGATGGCACTCGAGTTCATCTGATCATACGGGCGCACCCAGGCATCATCGGTAACGCTGCAAATAAGGAAGATAAGCGGAGCGCCAAAGATAGACCCATCACGAGCAAACCGAGGCTGACAAGCAGCTGCCTTCTCCAGAAGCTCAGGCGTATCCAACACCATCACACGGGCTGGATGGTTATTACAAGCAGAAGGAGCAATGCGTCCAGCCTCAACAATGGCATCCACCACAGCCTGCTCCACAGCCCGAGCCTCAAATTCACGACAAGAATACCGACCCCGAGCCAGATCCAAATAAGACATACAAGCCCTCCAACAATTAAAAATCAAACAAACCCAAAGTAACCCAAACAGTACCCAAAGCAGCAATCAGCCAATCGCTCATCGAATACCAAAGTAAAACCCCGAGCAATCAAGGGCCATCACAGCAAAGGCCCCACCACGCTCAACCCCTCAGCCAAAGTTCCCAATGGTGGTACGTAAGGGAGCGGGCCCGACCACTAATACCTTTTGGGAGTGAGAAAGCAAACCGTGGCCGGCCCTTCGCCGCCGGGACATGTACCCCCAATTAACTGTTCTTCATGACAATCGAATCCACAACATCGGCCACATTCTCGCAGCAGTCGGCGCAGTACTCCAAGAAGGCGTACACGTCACGCCAAGCGATGACCTCAAGCGGATCCTTGCCATTGACGTGCAGGTTGCGCATGGCGTTGATGTAGAGCTCGTCGGCCTCGGATTCGATGGTGTTGATCTGGATGACGAGTTCGCGCAGGGTCTTGGACTTGCGGTAGTTGGGCAGCTCGACCATCAGGTCTTTCATGGCGCGGCAGGCGTCAGTCACCTTGTGGGCGATGACGATGGCGTCGGGATGGATGCTCTGGATGTTGGTGAAGTAGACGCGCTGCACGACGCCCTCGATGCGGTCGAGCACGGTGTCGAGCGCGCAGCTCATCAGATCCAGATCCTCGCGCTCGAGCGGGGTGATAAAGGCGGTGAGCAGGGCGTCTTCGAGCTCGTGGTGCTTCTTGTCTGCCGCATGCTCAATCGCATGCATCTTATTGAGCATGTCGTGAATCTGCGCGGGATCGAAGTTCTCAAAAATCTTGGTGAGCAGCTCTGCGGCCTGGACGGCGAGGTCGGCGCAAGCGACGTAGTTGTCAAAGTAGAACGAATCGGGTTTCTTTGCCATGGGTGGGTCCTTTCGAGGCGAAGACGGGTGGGCGAAGTGTTGCGGTCCGGATGGACGTTCGGTTTGATTAGAGGAACATCATGAACAGCTTGGCCATGACAAAGCTGATGAGTCCGCAGGCAGGGAAGGTGAAGAACCAGGTGAACATCATGTCCTTGACGACGCCGAAGTTGATGGCCGAGAGGCGCTTGACGGCACCGACGCCCATGATGGCGCAGGTCTTGATGTGTGTGGAGGACACGGGGATGCCGGTAAGGGTGGCAAGCAGCAGGTTCGCGGCGCCCGCCAGGTCGGCGGAGAAGCCCTGGTACTTTTCGAGCTTGACCATGCTCTGGCCGACGGACTTGATGATGCGCTCGCCGCCCACGCTGGTGCCGATGCCCATAGTGGCCGAGCACAGCAGCATAATCCAGATGGGGATGCCTGCATCGCCGACGCTCGTCTGGCCGCTGGCAAAGGCCACGCCTAAAAAGAGCACGCCGATGAACTTCTGTCCATCCTGCGCGCCGTGCATAAAGCTCATGGCCGCGGCGCTCGCGATCTGAGCGTATTTAAAGAAGACATTGGCACGTCGCCTGTTGGCGGCGGCGAAAAGAATCGAGACGAGCTTGCACAGGACCCAGCCCATGACAAAGCCCAGGCCTATGGAGAGCGCCAGGCCGTAGATGACCTTCATCCACTCGTGGACGTTGACGCTGCTCGCACCGCCGAGGGCGATGGCGGCACCGGTCAGGCCGGCGATAAGGCTGTGGCTTTGCGAGGTGGGGATGCCAAAACGCGACGCTGTGGCGCCGTAGACGACGATGGAGAACAGCGCCGCGCATAGGCAGGCGAGCGCCATGGTGCTGTTTCCGCCAAAGTCGACGATATGTGAGATGGTGTTGGCGACGCTCGCGTTAAAGTGCGTCATGATGAGCACGCCGAGGAAGTTGAATGCGGCGCTCATGAGAATGGCGGCGCGGGCGGGCATGCAACGCGTAGTGACGCAGGTCGCGATGGCGTTGGGCGCGTCGGTCCATCCATTGACGAAGATGGCGCCCAACGCGAGGATCACGGTGACGGCAAGGACTGGGTTCGACACAATTTGGCCGAGGAAGGTTGAGAACGTTACGTCCATATATGGGCTTTCTCGAAGTTTGCAGACACGTTACAAAAACATGATAAATCGTATCACCTCCTGCGGGTCTCTTTACCGAGTTCTGATGGGAGAAGTGAACTTTTTGGCACTAAAATTGAATATTAGCCCTGTTGACCGCGGGTGTTCTTTTTGCTAACACGCCATGCGGACACGTGCGATTGCTACGACACTCCAAAACCACAGTCTGTTCGCTTTACAGCATGCAAACATGCGTTCGATAATAGGAGGCATGGAATATCGACAGACAGACGGCAAAACTCGGCGCG
Organism: uncultured Collinsella sp.; assembly: GCA_902475425.1. Classification (GTDB taxonomy): domain Bacteria; phylum Actinomycetota; class Coriobacteriia; order Coriobacteriales; family Coriobacteriaceae; genus Collinsella. Next base: position 3,046 of record CABRZJ010000065.1, on the reverse strand, counting down.
TGCACAAGCAGTATGTGGACGTCGTGGCCCGCATCCTCGCGGGCGGACAGGTCGTGCCGGTCACCGTCTGCTGGGTCGACGGCCGTTGTTTTACGATCGACGAAATTATCTCGACCACCGGGTTTGGCCTGATGGTCCACGGCATCCGTACGGCAACATATAAGGTGCGTTTTGGCGGGCACGCGACCGAGTTGTATCTGGAGGACCAGACGCGCGAGCGGGCGGACGGCTCGCAGGCGCACGTGATGCGTTGGTGGGTCTGGGCCTTTGATCGTACGCTTGAGGGCGAGCGCCGTAGGTAAGGACGTACGGCATTCGGGTACAATGACAGGAATCTTGTCAGCTACTGCGCTGTCGCGGCGCTTTTGAAAGGACGAAATTATGAACGATATTCAGGGCTATCAGAACGGCCCCATCGAAACCGGCGCAAGCCGTGCCAAGGAGATGTCGCCGCGTGCGTATAATCTTGCCATGTCTGCCCTGATCTTTTTGGGCTTTTGCGCCATGGGCGTCGGTGCTTACTTTACGAGCACCATGTCGTTTGCGCGCATGATGATGAGCGGCGCCGCTTTGCCGCTGGTCTTTGGCTCATTTATTTTGACCATCGTCGGCATGGTCATGATGTCGGCCGCCGCCAGCAAGCAGTCCGTGGGCCTGTCCCTTGTGGGCTACGTAATCTTTGCGAGCACCTTTGGCCTGACCGCGTCGTTTGGCCTTGCCAACTACGACCTGCCCACCATCAACACTGCCTTTATCGCCACGGCCGCCATCACCTTTGTCTTTGGCGCGCTTGGCGTGACGTTCCCCAAGTTTTTCCAGCGCGTATATGGCATCGGTTTTGGCATTCTGCTCGCTACTATTCTGGTTGAGATCGTGCTGATGTTCATGGGCGTCTCACAGACCATCACCGACCTGATCGTGATCGTGGTGTTCGCCGGCTTTATTGGCTACGACACCTATGTTGCCACGACGGTGCCGCCTACGCTGCCCAACGCCGTGCTTATGGCCTCTAACCTGTTCGTGGATATTATCAACGTGTTCCTGCGCATTCTGAACATCCTCGGCCGTCGCGACTAGTGGCGAATTGCGGCGGTGCTTGCCGTGCGTGCAAATCGATGCGAAAGGCGGTCCTTCGGGGCCGTCTTTTTTGTACGCGGCGGGGTATCATGGATGGGAAAAGCCGATAGCGGCAGAGACCGAGAAAGGTGACCACTTATGGCAGACGTCGACAACAGGAACCGTAACCGCAGGTCTAACCGAGCGGGTCAGCCCAATCCCAAGCGCGAGGCGCGTGCCAAGGCCGCCGAGCGCCATGTGGCGGCTGTGTCCGAGGCCTGCGCCAAGGATATCGAGCGTTCGCTTGCCGGCGTGCGCGAGTTCGATGGTATGCCTGCCGGTTTTGTCGCGGCGATGAAGGCCAAGGCCCAAGCGGCTGCGGCTGCCGAGGAGCCGGTTGCCGAGGTTGTGGAGGCTGACGCTGCCGAGGTTGAGGCTGCCGAGGTGGAGGCCGCTGAGGTGGAGACTGCGGTCGAGTCCGAGGTGGCACCCGAGTTCACCGAGTCGGCTGATGAAGCCGAGTCCGCGCCCGCGGAGGATACTGCTCCGGTCCTGCCCGAGGTCACTGTGCTTGATGCCTCCGCCACGCAGGCAGTCCTCGATAACGGCCGCGGCTATGCGCAGTTCTGCGATATGGCCGTGCTTGCCTTTGCCTCGTTTACCAATCCGGGCGGCGGCTATATCCAGGGCTACCTGGGCCAGGAGGCGACGCTCTGCGCCGATTCGTACCTGTACAACGTGCTCGACAAGCTGCGCAAGTGGTACGGCGAGAACCGTCGCCGCAACATCAACTGCGAGCTTTACCGCAATCGCGCACTGGTGGTGCCCGCCGTGCGCTTCGACCGCAACCACGTGCACGCATACGCCGATGTAATCGTCGCCGCCGCACCCAACGTCAAGCGTGCCCGTCAGGAGTACCGCGTGAGCGACGACGCCCTGTTGGATGCCCTGCGCGACCGTATCCGCTTTGTCCTTGCCATCTGTGATGAGCTGGGTCGCGAGAAGCTTGTGCTGGGTGCTTGGGGCTGCGACAATAACGGCTTTGATGCCGAGGCCGTGGCGGAGCTCTTCCGTAAGGAGCTCGCGTCGGGCGACTTCAAGGTCAAGCAGGTGTTCTTTGCCGTGCCTTCTACGCGCTGGGATGAGGATTTTGCCAAGTTCGAGCACGTGCTGGCAAACTTCCCCGAGCGCAACGAGGAGTCCTATGCTCAGGTTGCCGCCCGCGCCGCGGCCGCCCGTGCCGCCGAGCAGGCTCAGGCCGCTGCCGAGGACGACGAGGATGACGACGACTGGCGCAAATACCTGTAAACGGTGCGCGTGATGTGACGTGCCGAGCCGGCGGGAGGGCTGCTCCCGTCGGCTTTTTACTAAAGGAAGGGCTTACGATGAAAAACGTTCTGTGCTTTGGTGACAGCAACACCTATGGCTATGATCCGGCTGGTATGCGCGATGGCACCGCGGTGCGCTATGCGCAGGATGTGCGCTGGTGCGGCGTGGCACAGCGTGACCTGGGCGAGGGCTGGCATGTGATTGAGGAGGGGCTTAACGGCCGCACGACGGTGCGCGACGATATGTGCCATCTGGACACTAACCTCAACGGCATTCGCGCGCTTCCGATGCTACTCGAGGCCCATAAGCCGCTGGACGCCATTGTGATCATGCTGGGCACTAACGACTGCAAGACGGTCTTTAACGTTACAGCTTCCGATATCGCCCGTGGCGCCATGGCGCTGATTCGCGCCGTCCGCGCGTTTCCGTGGACCGATGCCGCGCCTTGTCCACGCATTCTGCTGATGGCTCCTATCAAGATCAAGCCGCAGATCGCCGATGTGTACATGACCGACTTTGACGAGCATTCCGTTGAGGCATCTGAACATTTTGGCGAGTACTATGCGCACGTGGCCGAGCAGTTTGGCTGCGACTTTTTGAATGCCGCCGAGTTTGCCGAGCCGGGCGATATCGACTATCTGCATATGATGCCCGAAAGCCA
>CABRZJ010000064.1:0-10584 GCA_902475425.1 uncultured Collinsella sp. | reverse complement strand
GATGCAGGGCATGGGGATGATCCTGCGTCCCCGCGCGGGCGCCCCCGGTTATACAACCTCTTCGATAGGAGCTTTTCCCACATGGCAGACATCGCATTCGAGAAGGACCTCTCCGTCGCCGAGACCGGCATCGGGGGCCTGAAGGTCGTCGACCTCGCCGTCCACGGCGACTCGCGCGGCTGGTTCAAGGAGAACTGGCAGCGCGCCAAGATGTGCGCGCTCGGGATCCCCGACCTCCGCGTCGTCCAGAACAACATCTCCTACAACGACAGCCGCGGCGTCACGCGCGGCATCCACGCGGAGCCCTGGGACAAGTTCATCTCCGTGGCGCGCGGCTCGGTATTCGGCGCCTGGGTGGACCTGCGCGAGGGCAGCGAGACCTTCGGCAAGGTGTTCACCTGCACGCTCGACCCGAGCAGGGCCATCTACGTCCCGCGCGGCGTGGGCAACTCCTTCCAGGCCCTGGAGGACGGCACCGCCTACACCTACCTGGTGGACGCCCACTGGTCCCTCGAGCTCAAGAAGACCTACACCTTCGTGAACCTCGCCGACCCCGAGCTCGCCATCGAGTGGCCGATCCCGCTCGATGAGGCCACCGTCTCCGAGGCCGACCTCAACCACCCGATGCTCAGGGACGTCGTCCCAATGGCGCCCAAGAGGACGCTCGTCACCGGCTGCAACGGCCAGCTGGGCCATGCTGTGCGCAGGCTGGCGGAGGAGCGCGGCGTCGCCAAGGACTTCGACTTCTGCGACATCGACACCTTCGATATGTCAGACCCGGACGCCTACACACAGTACGACTGGTCGCTCTACGGCACCGTGATCAACTGCGGCGCCTACACCGCCGTGGATAGGGCGGAGACCGCCGAGGGCCGCGCGACCGCCTGGAAGGCCAACGCGACCGGCCCCGCCCTCCTCGCCCGCACATGCTCCGAGCACGGGATCACCCTGGTCCACGTGTCCTCCGACTACGTCTTCGACGGCACGGCCGAGGTCCATACCGAGGACGAGCCCCTCAGCCCGCTGTCCGTCTACGGCCAGACCAAGGCCGCCGGCGACATCGCCGTGGCCGGGTGCCCGCGCCACTACATCATGCGCTCCAGCTGGGTCATCGGCGAGGGCCGCAACTTCGTCAAGACGATGAAGGGCCTGTCCGACCGCGTCGCCGACCCCGAGGACGGGCTCGAGCAGGTCACGGTCGTTGACGACCAGCTGGGCCGCCTGACCTTCACGCGCGACATGGCCGAGGCCATCTTCCACGTGCTGGGGACGCACGCCCCCTACGGCACCTACGACTGCACCGGCTCCGGCACCGTCAAGTCCTGGGCCGATATCGCCCGCGCCGTCTTCGAGGCCGCCAACGGCAACGGGGACAGGGTCGTGCCGGTATCGACCGCCGACTACTACGCGAGCGCCGAGGGCCCCGTCGCCCCGCGCCCGGTCCACTCCGCGCTCGACCTGTCCAAGCTCGAGGCTGCCGGCTTCCACATGCCCGACTGGGAGGAAGAGCTGGGGGAGTACATCAAGACGCTCTAGCCGCTATTAACTTTTCGAGAGTAAAAGCCGCCGTTCTTTAACGGCGGCTTTTCTTGTTGGTGGCTATCTGCGCAGTGGTGCCAATAGTATTTTGCGGAAGATCTACCTCTCGCTTGGCATGGAAGTAGGGTGGCCGGGCTGGTCGTCGTAGGCGTATTTGCTGTACACGTTGACCTCCCACTGCTTTTTTTCGACCTTTGCCACGGAATCGAGGATGAATCCGGTTGCAAGGCTCAGGCCGCACAGGAACATAAACGACGCGGCGAGCATGGCGGTGGGGAAGCGCGGGACGAGGCCGGTCTGGAAATATTCGACAACGATGGGCATGCCCAGGGCGAGGCCGAATACCGCGAACAGAAGCGCAACGAGGCTGAAGAACTTCAGCGGGCGGCAGTCCTTGAACAGCGTGCCGATCATCGCAACGACTTTAATGCCGTCGCTCACGGTATTGAGCTTGGACTCGGAACCTTCCGGACGGTCGCGGTACTCGATGGGCACATCTTTGATGCGCCAGCGGTGGTCGACGGCGTGGATCGAGAGCTCGGTTTCGATCTGGAAGCCCTCGGAAAGCACAGGGAAGGTTTTAACGAACGGGCGGCTCATGGCACGGTAGCCGGTCATGACGTCATCGAAGCTGTAGCCATAGATCCACTTGATCATGGCGCGGACCAGATTGTTGCCAAAGCCGTGGAAGGCACGCTTGTTCTCCTCGGCATAGGTGCCGTTGGAAAGGCGGTCGCCTACGGTCATATCGGCCGTGCCGTTGAGGATAGGCTCGCAGAGGGCTTTGGCCGCCTCGGCGGGGTAGGTGTCGTCTCCGTCGACCATCAGGTAGCAATCGGCGTCGATGTCGCGAAACATCTGGCGGCACACGTTGCCCTTTCCCTGACGGGGCTCAAAGCGCACCGTGGCTCCGTGTTCGGTGGCGATGCGTGAGGTATCGTCCGACGAGTTGTTGTCATAGACATAGACCGTAGCCTGCGGAAGCTCGCGGTGAAAGTCGTCGACGACCTTACCGATTGTGAGCGCTTCGTTGTAGCAGGGGATGATGACGGCGATGGATTCAGAATTCACTCAATGCTCCTTACACATTCAATCCTTGAAAGTATAGCCGTTTGGACTTGTCATCCTTAGATGTGGGTTAGTTCTCCAGTTTTGTTGCGCGAATCGTTTGCAGGGCCGTCGGGTCTATACTGTTCGTTTGTCAACGATTACGAGTAAAGGAGTTGCATCCGTGTCGGATCAGACAAAGCAACAAGAAACTCGCAGTCTGCCTGCGACGTTTGCTAAGAACGAATTTGAGAAGGACGCGTTTATCCTTCGTCAGCTGGTTACCAAGGATTTTAAGATCAAGTATCGCCGTAGCGTTCTGGGCGTCGCATGGTCGGTGCTCAATCCGTTGCTGATGATGATTGTCATGGCCATCGTGTTCTCGACGATTTTTGCCCAGGGCCGCAATGGCTCGATTACGCCCGAGATGTACCCGCTGTATTTGATCGTGGGTAACGTCACCTTTGCCGTCATGTCCGAGTCTACGAACCAGGCTCTGACGTCGATCGTGGGTGCTGCCCCGCTGCTCAAGAAGGTTAAGGTGCACCGCTGGGTCTTCCCGGTGCAGAAGGTGCTCTTCTCGCTGGTTAACTTTGCCTTCTCTCTGGTCGCCGTAGCTATTGTTATGCTGTGGTTCCGTGTTATGCCTTCTTGGCACCTTATTCTGCTGCCTGTCTGCCTACTGCTGCTTATGTGCTTCTGCATGGGCCTGGGCATGATGCTCTCCGCCCTCACGGTCTTCTTCCGCGATGTCATGCATCTGTGGAGCGTCGTCATTACGGCGTGGACTTACATCACGCCTATTTTCTGGACGACCGACTTCGTTGCGCAAATGCCGCATCTCGTGCGCATTCTGGTCTATGCGAACCCCATGTATAACTACCTGCAGTTTATGCGCGATATCTTCCTGTTCCAGACTACGCCCTCGCTTATGACGTTTGGTATGTGCGTTGCTTGGGCGGTTCTTGCGCTTGTTATTGGCTACACCGTGTTCCATAAGTCCGAGCGCAAGTTCATCCTCTACATCTAAGGAGTGCTGTGATGACTGAATCTGTTGTTGATTACAGCGAGCAGCCTCTGGCTGTCGAGGTCGACGACGTCACCATGATCTTTAACATGGCGTCTGAGTCGCTGACCAACCTCAAGGAGTACTTCATTAAGCTTGCCAAGCACGAGCTGTTCTTTGAGGAGTTTCGGGCGCTTAAGCACATCTCGTTCGATATTCATCGCGGCGAAGTTGTGGGTCTGGTCGGCACCAATGGTTCCGGCAAGTCTACGATGCTCAAGATCATCGCTGGCGTGCTTGAGCCCAGTGAGGGCAGCGTTAAGGTGCACGGTAACATCGCGCCGCTGATTGAGCTTGGTGCCGGCTTTGACCCCGAGCTGACCGCCCGCGAGAACATCTATCTGAACGGTGCCCTGCTCGGCTACACCAAGGAGTTCATCGACGCCAACTTTGACGGCATTATCGAGTTCGCTGAGCTGCAGAACTTTGTCGACATGCCGCTTAAGAACTTCTCCTCGGGCATGGTGGCGCGTATTGCCTTTGCAATCGCGACGATCACCGAGCCCGATATTCTGATCGTTGACGAGACGCTGTCCGTCGGCGATGTGTTCTTCCAGCAAAAGTGCGAGGCGCGTATTCAGCACTTTATCCAGAGCGGCGACGTGACGGTTCTGTTCGTTTCGCACTCCATGGAGCAGGTTGAGCGCATCTGCCAGCGCGCCGTTTGGATTGAGAAGGGCGACCTTCGCATGGACGGCCCGGTTGATGAGGTCTGCAAGGCGTACCGCGAGCAGTTCAACTAGGTTATAATTACTAGCGCCTGGCACGCGTGCGCGTGCTTGGGCGTGCGGTTATTTGCTCCATTAGCTCAGTTGGATAGAGCAGGGGACTTCTAATCCCAAGGTCGACGGTTCGAATCCGCCATGGAGCACCATCGTTTATTAAGCCCAGACCGCTTGGTGGTCTGGGCTTTTTTCATCTTGTGTGTTGCTGGAGCCGAGCGCGAGCAAGCCGCTGCTGTTTGTTGGGGTTGGCATTTTACTTTTCGAGATGCTCTTTCAGCAGCTCCAACGCGTGGGCGTAGCCCTTCAGGCCCTCTCCGGTGATGGTGGCGAAGCAGGCCAGACGGGCGTAGCTCACCTGGCGGAAGTCTTCGCGGGTCTCGACTGCGCTAATGTGGACCTCCACAGCCGGGATGGCGACGGCTTTGAGCGCGTCCAGGATGGCCACGCTTGTGTGCGTGTAGGCGGCCGGGTTGATGACGATGCCGTCGACCTTTCCGTAAGCCTCCTGGATCTTGTCGACGATGCTGCCCTCGTGGTTAGACTGGAAGACCTCGACCTCGTCGAAGCCCTGTGCGGCACCCGCTTCCTGGCAGATCTGCACTAAGCGATCGTAGTTGTCGCTGCCGTAGATGCCTGGCTCGCGAATGCCGAGCATGTTGAGGTTGGGGCCGTTGATGACGAGTGCTTTCATGGTTGCTTCCTTTGCGGTTGGAAAACCACCACAAAGGTGCCTGTCCCCTTTGTGGTGGTTTTGGTTAGAGAGCGGGTGGGAGGGTGTCGAGGAGGGCTTGGGCGGTGTTGGTGGCGCAGTCGCGTGAGTCGATAATGCAGTCGGCCCAGGCGCAGTAGCGCGGCATACGCTGCTCGGCCAGCTTGTCGATGCCATCGCGGGCGGTGATGGGGCGGCCCTTGTGGGCGAGCTCGTCGAGCTTGCGGTTGAGCATCACAATCTGGCTGTTCTGGTGCAGCAGCGGATAGTTCTCGTCACGCGTGACCACGCCGCCGCCGGTGGAAAGCACCAGGCCGCTGCGCTTGGAGATGTCGGCCAGGGCCGCCGTCTCCTGCTCGCGGAAGGCCGCCTCGCCGCGCTCGATGATATAGTCGGCACAGGGCATGCCGAGGCGCTCCTCGAGGGCGCGGTCCAGGTCGATGTGCTCGCGACCCGTCAGCATTGCGATCTGCTCGCCCACGCGGGTTTTGCCCGAACCCGGCATGCCGATCAGCGCGATGTTCTGTTCGCGACGTGACAAGCGCTCCGTTACGTCCAGGATGCGCTCGCGCGGGGTGACCTGGCCGGTATAGCGCTCGACGGCCTGTGCCGCCTGGGCAACGAGCATCAGCAGGCCGCCGATGCAGGGGATGCCGCGGCGCTCAGCCTCGAGCATCAGACCCGTGCGGGCGGGGTTGTAGACAATGTCGATGACGCCCTCGAGTGCATCGAGGCCTTCGAGCGTGCAAGGCGCGTCGGGGCAGTGGGGGAACATACCGGCAGGCGTGCAGTTGACGAGTAAGGCGGCGTCGGACTGCTGCGCGATGTTGCCGTAGTTGACCTCGCTCGTGCGACCCACGGGCACAACGATGGCGCCCAGGTCTCCCAGCACCATGCTTGCCGTGGTGCCGGCGCCGCCGGTGGCGCCAAGTACGAGGACCTTCTTGCCGGCAACCTCTACGCCCAGCTTCTCGACCAGGCACTGAAAACCAAAGTAGTCGGTGTTGTCGCCGCGCAGGCGACCGTTGGGCAGGCGCGTGATGGTGTTGACGTTTCCCATGCGCTTGGCGAGTGGACTCAGCTCGTCCAGGTACTCCATGACGGCGCGCTTGTAAGGGATAGTCACGTTGGTGCCCTCCCACTCGTTGCCCGTCATAAAGGCCGCGAGGTCCTCGGGCTCGCGCTCAAAACGCACGTACTCAAGCCCCGCCAGCTCCTTGTAGATGGTTGGGGTGTAGCTGTGGCCCAGCACGCGGCCCAGCACGCCGTAGGGGCAGGTTGCGGCGGTATCGGTCATCTAGAGCACCTCCGTGTAGCTGCCAAAGTAGGTAAAGCTCTCGCACACGTCGTCGATGGAATCGAGCAGGTCGTCGAGGGCCTTGCTGCCAAAGGGGCAGTCCAGATCAAAGTAGAACATAAACTCAAAGTCGCGACCGGGGATGGGGCGGCTCTCGAGCTTGATGAGGTTGATGTTGAGTGCGTAGAAGCGCTCGAGCACGCGATAGAGGGCGCCCGGCTCGTTGGCCGTGGTGATCATGAGCGAGGTACGGTTGGCACCGGGATAGACGCGCGGCTCGCGGCTGATGACGACAAAGCGCGTGCAGTTGTTGTCCGAGTCCTGGATGTTGGGCTCCAGCACCTCCAGGCCATAGAGTGCCGCGCAGCTGCGCGATGCGATGGCGGCAACATCGGTGCGCTCGGAGCTGGCGACCATCTCGGCCGACATGGCGGTGTTGGGGTACTTGGTGGCGTGCAGGTCGTGGTTCTCGATAAAGCCGGCGCACTGGGCAATGGCTTGGCCGTGGCTGTAGACCTCGCGCACGTCGGCGAGCTTGGTGCCGGGCTTGACGAGCAAGTTGTGGTCGATCTTGAGGCGAAGCGAGCGCACGATGTGGAAGTCGAACTGGGCGAGCAGGTCGTAGACGGCGTTGACCGAGCCGGCGGTGGAGTTTTCTATGGGCAGTACGCCAAACTCGCAGAAGCCGTCGCGCACAGCGCGCATAACGCCTTCGAAGGTCTCGAAAAACGCGATGTCGGGCACGTCGAAGAGCTTGCACGCGGCGATTTGACTGTAAGCGCCCTCAACGCCCTGGCAAGCGACGGTGGCAGTTTGAGGGAAGGGCGTGTCGGAGGCTGCAGCCGTGGCGTGGGCCTTTTGCGAGACAGTGATGCCCTTGAGTTCGTTGATGTAGCGCTGCTGCTCGGCCTTGCTCATGCTCATGAGGAGACGGAACAGGGTGATGGTCTGCGCCTCGTAGCGCTCGGGCGCGCGGCTGGCGAGGTTGTTGAGTTTGGAGCGCTCGCGGGCGGGGTCAAAGACAGCCTTGCCCATCTCGATCTTTGATTTGGCGACCTCGGTGGCAATGTCCATACGCTCGACAAAGCTGTTGAGGAGCGTGGTGTCGATGCCATCGATGGTCTGGCGAATATCGGCAAGGTCCATGGAGGCCCCTTTCGCGTAATGGCAGAGTTGACGGGCAACTCAGGTGAGTCGGGTTAGAGCTGGCCTGCGTCCTCGAGGAGGGCATCCCAGATGGCCAGCGCTGCGGCTGCTTCAGCTACGGGGACAGCTCGGGGGACGATACAGGGATCGTGACGGCCGTGCACCGAGAGTTCGGCATTTTCCATGGCGTCCATGTCTACGGTCTGCTGCTCGCGGCCAATTGAGGGCGTCGGCTTTACGGCCATCCGCCACATGACGGGCGCGCCGGTCGAAATACCGCCCAGGATGCCGCCGGCGTTGTTGGATTCAACCTCGATCTCGCCCGACTCTGCATCGATGCGATACGGATCGTTGTTTTCGCTGCCGCGCATGGCGGCCACGGCAAAGCCCATGCCAAACTCCACGCCCTTTACGGCGGGAATGCCAAACGCGATTTGCGCGATGCGGTTCTCGATGCCGTCGAACATGGGGTCGCCGATGCCCGCGGGAAGCCCGTAGATGCCGCACTCCACGATGCCGCCGATGCTGTCGAGTTCGTCGCGCGCGGCTAGGATCTCCTCGCGCATGCGACCGGCTGCGGTGGCGTCAATGCACGGCAGATCGTTCGTAAGGATTGCCTTACGGTCGGCCTCGCGATAGACCATATCGTCCATAGGCAGGTCGGAGATGCCGCCGATCTGCGCGACGTGCGCCATGACCTGAATGCCGCGGGCCTCAAGTGCCTGCAGCGCAATGCCGCCGGCGATGCATAAGGGGGCCGTTAGGCGGCCGGAAAAATGCCCGCCACCAGCGACATCGTGCATGTTGTGATACTTCACGCGCGCAGGGAAGTCCGCATGTCCGGGACGGGGCTTGCGGCGCAGCTCGGAGTAATCATTGGAGCGCGTGTTGGTGTTCTCGATAATCGCGGCGATGGGCGCGCCGGTGGTATGTCCATCGACAACACCGGCGATGATGTGGGCGGCGTCGGCCTCGCGGCGTTTGGTCGCGGTCTCGTCGCGACCGGGGGCGCGACGGTCGAGGAAGGCCTGCAGCTTCTCCTGGTCCACGGCGATGCCCGCCGGGATGCCATCGAGCGAGCAGCCGATAGCGGGAGAGTGCGACTGGCCGAAGATGCTTAAGTGCAAGACGTTGCCAAAGGTCGAGGACATGCTATTCCTCCTCGAGCGTGACCTTGCCGCCCAGTAGGCGGTAGTGGTCGAAGAAATCGGGATAGGACTTGTTGACGGCCTCGGCGCCGTGGATCACGACCTCGCCGGTGGCGCGGCTCGCGGCGATGGCGGCCATCATGGCGATGCGGTGGTCGTTGTGCGAATCGACCTCGCCTCCGGTGAAGGCATCGACACCCTTGATGATGAGGTCGTCACCGGCGATGCGCACCTGTGAGCCCAGCGCGGTGAGCTCGCGGGTGGTGGTGACCAGACGGTCAGATTCCTTGATGCGCAGGCGCGCACAGTCACGGATGAACGTGCGGCCCTGAGCCAGCGAGGCCACGGCCGAGATGACGGGCACCAGGTCGGGAATGTCGTGGGCGCTCATCTCAAAGCCGGCGAGCTTGTCGGACTGCACGGTGGCGGCGTTGGTGGAACGCACGATGCGGGCGCCAAAGCGCGAAAGCGCGGCAAGCACGTTGCGGTCGCCCTGTGCGGAGCTCAGGGACACACCCTCGACGGTGATGGGGTCGGTTCCGATAGCGCCGGCGCACAGCCAAAAGGCAGCGTTGGACCAGTCACCCTCGACGGCCACGCTGCCGGGCGTGCGATACGAGCCACTGCTCACGCGGAAGTTTGTGACCTCGGGCTGGCCGTCCCGGGCGGGAATACGCTCGACGTTGACCTCGACGCCAAAGGCCTTCATGGCCTGGATCGTCAGGTTGATGTAGGGACGGCTCTCAATGAGGCCGGTCACCTGCACGCAGGAGGGCTGGGCCAGCAGCGGGGCTGCCAGCAGCAGGCCCGAGATGTACTGCGAGCTCACGTTGCCCGGCAGCACAAAGGTGCCCGGGCGCATGCGTCCGTTCGTCTTGAGCGGAAAACCGCCCAGACCCTGTAGGTCGCAGCCGGCGGCAATGATCTCGTCCGAGAGCGGCGAGAGCGGGCGGGCGCCCAGGCGGCCCTGGCCCACGAAGGTGGCATCCGCACCCAGCGCGCAGGCGACGGGCAGCATAAAGCGCAGCGTGGAGCCGCTCTCGCCGCAGTCGAGCGTGCCGCCGGCAAGGGCCTTGAGCAGGCCAAACTCAACACTCTTCATGGTGGGGTGGACCTGGAAGCCGTCCTCGACGGTCTCGATGCGAGCGCCCAGGGCCGTAAGGCAACGCACCGTAGCCTCGATGTCGGCGCAGGTGGTGTTGCAGGTGACGTGTGTCTCGCCGTTGGCAAGCGCGGCGCAGATGATCAGGCGGTGCGCCATCGACTTGGACGCGATGGCAGGAACGGTGCCCTTGAGCGGGGACGGGGTGATGCGGGCTAGCATGCGGATGCGTCTCCCTTCTGGCCGAGGCCTTCGGCAATGAGTTCGTGGAAAGTGGAAAGCGGCGTGCGGTCGATGCTGCAGCGGCCAATGCCGTGCGGAATCACCAGATCGATGGTGTCGCCCGCGCGCTTCTTGTCGTGGAGCGCCTCGGCAAAGACGGCATCGACATCGAGGTCGCAGCGGGTCTTGAGGCCATGGCGGGCGCAGAGTTCCTCAATACGACCGGGCAGTGCAGCATCGCAGACGCCGTGCAGGGCCGCGGCGCGCGTGATGATGCCCATGCCGATCGACACGCAGTTGCCGTGTCCGAGCTCAAAGTGCTCGCAGGCCTCGACGGCGTGTCCGGCGCTGTGTCCAAAGTTGAGGAGCTTGCGCTGGTTGGTTTCGCGCTCGTCGGCGACGACCACGGCGCGCTTGATGTCGATATTACGGGCGATGATGAGCGCTACGCGGGCCACATCGCGGTTGAGCAGCTCCAGCGTGAGCGGGGTCTTCTCCAGCTCGGCGAAAAGCTCCGGGTCGGTGATCACGGCGTGTTTGACAACCTCGCCGCAGCCGTCGGCGAACTGCTCGGGCGTGAGGG
>CABRZJ010000063.1:0-10609 GCA_902475425.1 uncultured Collinsella sp. | reverse complement strand
TAATCTTGGACACCCACTCCTGGCGCTCGCCCGTCACATCGTGTGTGCGGCGCGAGACGACCTTCGTCACCAGCAGCGACAGTGCCGTAAAGAACAGAAAGACGAGCGTAAGCTGCACGCTGAACACGAACATCACGCTCACAGCACCAACAACCGTGCCGATCGACACGAGCAGCTGCAGCAATCCGCGCTGCATGCTCTCGGACATCTTGTCCAGGTCGTTGGTCGCGCGGCTGACGACCTCGCCGGGACGATGCGCGTCAAAATAGGCGAGCGGCAGACGGTTGAGCTTTTGCGCGATGCGGTTGCGCAGGCGCAGATTGAGGCGTTCGGCCACGCTCGACATCAAAAAGCTCTGGAGCGCGTAGAACGAAGCGGCGGCCGTCCAAATCAAAAAGTAGATGAAGATAGTCCTGCCGCAGTTCTCCCAGGTGATGCTGAAGGTGGCGTTGTTGACAAACGCTACCTGAATGTGGCCCCACAGCTCATCGATCACGCGGGCGCTATATGCCGGCGCGGCAGTGTTAAAGATGACATAGAACACAATGCTCGCGAACACGATATAGAAGCGCCAATGGTCGCCGGCAGCCTCACTCCACAGGCGGCGCACCGTCGCCCAGGTATCCCGAGGTGTCTCGTCCTCGTCTTCGTCGTCCACGTCGCGCATACGCTCTGCCTCGGCGCGGGCGCGCTCGTCCTCGGCACGTTCGTTTTCCTCGTAGAGCGCTTGGCGGCGAGCCTCGCGCTCGGCTGCAGCCTTGGCGGCGTCATCCAGCTCGGTCGACGCGGCAGCCGTTTCCTCGACCAGTCCCGCGGCAGCGGCGTCATCAACGCCGCCCTGCTTCTTGAGCTCCTCGGTCATGCTACTCACCTCCCTTCATCTGCGATTCCGCGATGGCACGGTACACCTCGCAGGTTTCCATAAGCTCGCCATGCGTGCCCAGACCCACAACCTCGCCATCCTTGAGCACGACGATCTGGTCGGCGTGCAAGATCGTCGAGATGCGCTGCGCGATGATGAGCACCGCGGCATCGCGCGTCTCGTCTTGCAATGCATGGCGCAGGGCCGCATCGGTCTTAAAGTCCAGGGCCGAAAAACTGTCATCGAAGATATATAGATCGGCATGCTTCATGAGCGCACGGGCGATTGCCAAACGCTGGCGCTGGCCGCCCGAAAAGTTCGTACCGCCCTGGGCAACCGGGGTATCGAGCCCCTGCGGTTGGTCGAGTACAAAGGTGCTCTGGGCAACCTCAAGCGCGTGGAGCATGTCGCCCTCGGTCGCGCCTTCGTTACCAAAGCGAAGGTTGCTCGCCACCGTGCCCGAGAACAGCCACGCCTTCTGCGGCACATAGGCAATGCGCCCGCGGATTTCGTCTTGCGTAAGCTCGCGCAGGTCCACACCATTCAGGCGAATGGAGCCCTTGGTGGCATCGTGGAAGCGCAGCAGAAGCTTTGCCACCGTCGATTTGCCCGAGCCTGTCGAGCCAACGATCGCAGTCGTCTGACCGCGACGGCAGGCAAAGCTCAGGTCGCACAGGGTGTCCTCGTCGGCATCGTCAAAGCGAAACGACATGTGGTCGAACACGGCCACCGCATCGGCTTCGTCTTGGGGCTCGCGCGCCCCGTCATCCAGCGTGCGCTCGCCATCGACGATGCTCGGCTCAATCTCCAACACCTGCTGCGCACGGTTCAGGCACGCGGCAGCACGCGGAAGCGTCAGCACCACCATCTGGGCCATCATCACAAAGAACAGGATCAGAATTGCATACTCCAGCACCGCCGAGATACTCGCGATCTGCATGGCGTGGGCGCCTACGCGGTTGCCGCCCACCCACAGCACCGCCACCTCGGCGATATTCATCAAAAAGAAGCTGGAACTGTCGAGACCCACAAACAGGTGGTTGACCTTGATGGCGTTGGCCGCGTAATCGCTAAACACCTCGTCCAGGCGCTGCTCCTCGTGGCGCTCCTTGTTAAATGCGCGGATGACGCGCACGCCCACGATGTTCTCGCGCAGCACCACGTTCATGCGGTCGATAAAGCTCTGCAAGCGCATAAAGATCGGAGCCGCGTTGGCAACCGTAAAGACCGCCGTCACCAGCACAATTGCAACGACTACGCCCAGAAGCGTGCCCATGGCAGGATCGATAAACCAGGCGAAGATGATGCCCGCCACCGCCAAGAACGGCACCGGCAACACCAGCTGAATCGTCTGAAGGACAGCTTGCTGAATCACGTTGATGTCGTTGAGCGAGCGTGTGATCATCGAACCCATGCCAAAGCGCTCAAAGTCGCTGGCGGACAGCTCGAGCGACTTGTCGTACACGGCATTGCGGATATCGCAGGCCACGTTGGCGGCCAGGCGCGCTGAAAGATAGCAGCCCAGCACCGTGCCGCCGCTGGCCATGCCGGTCGCGATAAGCATGTACAGGCCGTTGCGTAATATATAGTCGACATCGCCCGTGGCAATACCGGTGTTGACCATGTTCGCCAGCATCGTGGGAACCAACAGCGTACCGACGTTATCTATCAGCACCGCAAACAGCGTCACCGCAATCAGACCGCGGTACGGCCTCATAAATCTCATTAAGAGTCGCATGCGTCCCCCTCGCCCTTATCGTCAGCCTCGTTCTCGGCGGCCACTTGCCGTTTAAATGCCTCGCACTCTTCGTTCAGAACATGGGAGAACTTACCGACCAAGCGCATGATCTCGCGCTGCTCCCACGGCTCGAGCGCCTCGAATGCCTGTTGCTCGGCTTTTTGCGCCGGCAACGCGTAGCGCTTGGCAAACTGCACGCCTTCTTCGGTCAGTCGCACAACCTTGTTCTTACGACTGCCCTCGGCAAACTCCAACGTCGCAAGCCCTCGCGCCCTAAGCGTCTTGATCGCCGAATTGATGGTCTGTTTGCTGTAGAACCATTCACTCGTCAGCCGACTCACGGCAACGCTTCCGCCCGCTGCACTCGTGTCGACGAGCATCCAGTAGGCGCAGTCCGAAAGACCGCAGGCGCGCGCGAACTCCGAATAGATACGGTCAAGCCCGTTGAGCATCCGATCGAAGTCGACCAGCGTAACCGCACTATTCATCTATCCCACCATTCAATTGTCCGATTTTTGACCAATTATGTGTCTCTAGATTAGTCCGAGTTTTGACTATCGTCAACAGGCTCTCCGCAAATGCGTGCATTTTTATGGCCTATCGGCAGAAAAAGACCGCCGGCGCGGGGGCGGCGCCAGCGGTCACGTGAAAATCGAGTTTTATTGCCTGTTAAGCGGCGACGGCCTCATAGACCGTAGCGCCCGAGAAGCTGTCATGCAAGCTCTTGCCGGCAATCCACGGCAGCTCGACGACCTCGCAGACCGTGTTGACCAGCTCGGAGCAGTCAGTAAAGTGGCCCTTGTCGTTGAGGGCCTCGCAATCCTGAACACGCCAATAGCCATCGGTGTGCGTGATGTAGTACTCGTGATCGTTGATCGACACGAAAGCGCGCGTCTTGGAACGCAGCAGCTTCAGAAATCCTTCGAAATCGGTCTCGACGACATCTCCAGCCTGGAACATGATGTTACCTCCTGGCCCGGCGCCACCACGGCGCATTGATAAACGTTGGTACTCCTTTAGTAAAACCTTTATCAAAGGTTATGCGTTCGTCATTTAGGCAAGTGGTAAAAAACCGCAGGGTAGACGGGATAAAACGTTTAACCATCCCATTGGTTTGTCACATTCTGAAGGTACTTTTATGCAAACCTACTTTGCCAATTGAAATCTATCCTTTTGGCCGGGCAATTGACCGTCTATCGTTTGAGCCCGACGGGTATGAACGGGGCATCTGCAACGCCACCGCAAGGAGACACCATGGAGACTATCGAAGCACTCATTCACCGTCGCAGCTGCCGCAACTACAGCGATCGTCCCGTCGAGGCCGAAAAGCTTGCACGTATTATCGAAGCCGGCCAATATGCACCGAGCGGCATGGGCCGCCAGCCGGTGACGTTTGTCGCCGTCACCGACCCCGCGACCGTCGAGCGTCTCTCACGGCTCAACGCCCAGGTCATGGGCAGCAACAGCGACCCCTTCTATGGCGCCAAAACCGTTGTTGTGGTGCTGGTCGACCGCAGCGTGCCCACACATCTGGAAGACGGCTCGCTCGCCATGGGCAACCTGCTCAACGCTGCCTATGCGCTGGGCGTTGATTCGTGCTGGATTCATCGCGCCCACGAAGTTTTCGATTCGCCCGAGGGCCTGGAGCTACTGGCCAGTTGGGGTCTGCCCGCCGACGGCAGCCTGCGCGGTGTCGGTAACTGCATTCTTGGCTACGCCGAGGACACGCTACCCGAGCCCAAACCCCGCCGCGACAACGTGGTGTACGTCAAGTAGCGCAGGAGTGTCCCAAACTGCCGGCAGAAAAGGAACGTCCCCTTCTGCCGGCAAGCTATGTTGATATTTGAGTTGTCGTCGCTTCGCTTGTCTGGGTCGTTTCGGCGTCGTCGCCTTGCTTGTCTTCGTCCTTTTGTGCATCGGCGATGGTGGAGGCCGCCGCAACGATACCGCGCTGGGGCGCGACGCCCGTCTGGGTCTGAGCGCCCTCGATAACTTCTGTGCCTGCATGCGCGAGCTCGGGCGATTTAAACACTGCGTCCAAGTTGGCGCCACCGCCGGCGTAGCCAAGCGCAGCGAGTGCGATGACGATCACTGCAACGGCGACCGCGATCGGAACATAACGGTGCCAACCAGCCGGATTGAGTCCGCTGCGGCGAGCCGCCCCGCGGCTGATGTAACCAAGCGTGCCGTCGTGCTTGAGCTTTGAGCCCACCACGCGTTTGCGGCCCCACAGCGACGACTCGGCCTGCATAGCCAAGCGGGCGCTTGCCGAAGGATAACCGTATTTAGTGCGCTTGAACGAGCCATCAAACCCCGAGGCGTGTTTGCCCCACGTCACCGATGTCGTGCGTCGGTTAAC
Organism: uncultured Collinsella sp.; assembly: GCA_902475425.1. Classification (GTDB taxonomy): domain Bacteria; phylum Actinomycetota; class Coriobacteriia; order Coriobacteriales; family Coriobacteriaceae; genus Collinsella. The sequence goes on along the minus strand of CABRZJ010000063.1, from coordinate 5,650 downwards.
CGGCGCAGCGCTCCGCCTTCTGCGGCTCGGTTTTGAAGTCTCAGCCATATGCCCTCGCACGCCGTAACCAAATCGAAACAATAACGCTTTGGACTGTAGCACACGCGTCGCGCGCGGTCACGGGCGCCTCGCCCAACGGTCATCGTCCTTCAGCAAGCGCCACAGCGTTGTACGGCTTATGCCCAGCACCTCCGCCGCACGGGTTCGGTTGCCGTGGAGATGATCTACAACCAGATGCGCGATATCTCGCTCGGTATCGGCCAGCGGTCGTAGGATATACAGGTCACTTTCGAGTGTCGGGGCGCCAAAGGTTGCGGTCTTAATCACGTCCTCTTGGGCGAGCACTTCCTCCGCCACAGCGCGGTCCACCGTGCCCGTCCCCACCAATATATACAGTCGTTCCGAGACCTCGCGGAGCTGCAGATAGTTGCGCGGCCAGCGGTAAGCATCGAGCGTCTTCGTCGCCGTGGCAGACAGCGTGGGCGCTGCCGTCCCAAATGCATCAGCGAGATATTCCAAATAGCGCGCGACCTTCGTCGACGCGGCTCCCTGCTCGGCGATTGCCGGCGCCACGCTCACCGCACAGGCGAAGCGCTCGGTCACAAAGGCGGCTTGATCACTTTCGCTGCCGCCCGGCATGTCATTCGCCGTCAGCACCACATGGCAGCGCGTCGCCAACGCGGTGTCGGTCATCGTGGAGACCAGCTCGCGGAGGCGCTGGGGGCCAACCGCGTTCCAGCCCTCAATGCAAAGTGTCAGCCCCGTTTGGAACAACGGCGATTCGGCGCTTTTGAGCACGTGGCGCCAACCGCGCTCGGTGAGTTCATCGAGCGCAACGGAAACAAAGGGCTGATCGGCAAAAGGACCATCCAGATAGAGGCGCTTGGCGATCTCGACCTGACCCGCTCCCAGCTCGCCCTCGAGCATAAGGGGCACGCCGCGCGCGTAACTCTCTGCAACCGGCGCAGCCACCGAGGCCGCCCCCTCAACGATGCCGTACGCACTCGATTCGTAGCGGGCCTCAACTTCGTCGGCGTTGAGCCACTCGATGCCCGCATGCGCCGCGGCACCGCGCACCTCGCGGACCACGACGGCCCAAAGGCCCCTGCCCTCTTTGTCGGCGGGGCGAACGGTCAGGCTCAGGCGCGTACCCGCACGCCCCATAACAAGACGCGCGCCGGCTCCTATACGGTCGAGGCGCTCAGCGACAAAAACCGCCACATCCCGCTCAAGCGCCGCGTCATTCATGGTCGAGATCGCGACGTCCCCACGCGCATCGATTGCCAATGCCGATGCCCCGGCAGCAGCCAGGGCATCGGTCAAGATGTTCAGCTTGGCATCGCTATCCATGATTTGCCCCTGTCCGCGGCGACGTGCAACCGCCGACGGTCACACGACCGAGTGTTTCAAAATTGAACGATATTGCTCACCAAACACTATAGGGCAGAAAGCGCCGTCCTGCGAGTATAGGTGTTGCCCCGCATCGCCATCCTGGCGGGGCGATAAGAGCTCTTCGGGACTTATAAACCTGCGGACAAGCCATACCCGCAAGAGCTCCTATCGCTCCACCGTGAGAATGCGCTCACCAGCACGCAGCACGCAAATAAGCTACTTCTCTACCAGATTCCCAGCACGTGCTGCATTCCCAAACTCATGCACGCAATGCCAATCCAGCAGCAAAAGCCCAGCGCGATGGGCTTGCCGCCCTTTTTGACCAGCTCGACGATATCGGTATTAAAACCAATAGCCGCCATGGCCATCACAATAAAGAACTTCGACAGCTCCTTGATGGGCGCCGTGATGGACACAGGAAGCTGAAACACCGTGGTGATCACGCTCGCCAGCACAAAGAACAGCACAAACATGGGAAACGCGCGTTTAAGCGAGAACGTGCTCTTAGCGTCGCCACCGGCCTTGCGTGCCAGATGCATCTGCCAGCAAGCAAGCGCCAGCGTGATGGGAATGATGGCCAGCGTCCTGGTGAGCTTGACCACTGTGGCGCTCTCGAGCACATTGGCGCCGGGGTGCATGCTGTCCCAGGCGCTCGCCGCAGCCGTTACGGACGAGGTGTCGTTGATGGCGGTACCGGCAAACAGGCCAAAGCCCTCGTTGGTCAGCCCGAGCATGCCGCCGAGCGTCGGAAACACGAGCGCCGCGATAACGTTAAACAGGAAGATGACCGAAATAGCCTGGGCAATCTCGCGATCGTCGGCATCGATGACGGGTGCGGTCGCAGCGATGGCAGAACCGCCGCAAATCGACGAACCCACACCCACAAGCGTCGCGATCTTGCCCGGCACGTTCATAACGCGGCAGAGCACAAAGGCGATGACAAGCGAGGTCGAGATTGTCGCCACGATAATCGGCAGCGACTGGGCGCCCTTGGACAGAATCTGGGAGAGGTTCATGCCAAAGCCAAGCAGGATAACCGCGTACTGCAAGACTTTTTTGGACGTATAGGTGACGCCGGCGGCGAGCTGTTCGCGACGATTCTTGGGAAAGACGAGCGCCAGGACCATGCCAAAGAGGATGGCGAATACCGGACCGCCGACCACCTCAACCTGTTTGCCGAGCAACGTCGCGGGAATGGCGATGATCAGGCAGAACAAGACGCCTTTCCAGCGCTCGCGTACGATATTTGCCAGTTGCATATGGGATTCCTTCTTTCTATTTCACGTTTGCGACGGCTTATGATACGGCAACATTGAGCACAGCCTTGCGCAAACACAGACTAAGATGCCGCGATAGTTCTCAGGCAACAGCCGAATTACCCACCGCGGAGAGCTGATTCGCGGCATAATTAACAACTGACATATGAGTTTGATAGAACAGTTGCGAGGCGCTATGGAAGAATCGATGCACGTCGGCGAGCAGGAAACGAGCCTACAGGACCAGTCCTACCACACCATTCGACGCAAAATCGTCTACCTGGACTACAAGCCGGGCGAAAAGCTGGGCGTCAAGCAGCTTTGCGATGACCTGGACATGGGTCGCACGCCCGTGCGCGAGGCTTTGGTTCGCTTGGCGCAGGAAGGCCTGGTGCGCACCGTGCCCCAGAGCGGCACCTACGTCTCGCCCATCAACCTCACCCTTGCCGAGAGTGCCTGTTACATCCGCGAGCATCTGGAAAAGCAGGTGATTGTGGAGTGCTGTGCGCGCGCCACGTCGGCCGGCATCGAGCAGCTCGACCGCGCCATCGTGCTGCAGGAAAAGGCCATGGCCGAGGAGGATCGCATCGGCTTCTTTTTGAGCGACAACCTCATGCATCACATGATTTTTAGCATCGCATGTCGCAGCACCGTGTGGTCGTGGCTCGAAGAGACCAATGCCGACCTGGAGCGCTTCCGCTGGTTGCGCGCCGCCACGCAGGTTCTCGACAATCAGGACATCGTGAACGAGCACAAGCAGATTCGCCGCGCTATCGCCGGTCGCGACCCCATCGAAGCGAGCTTTTTGGTCAGCAAGCACCTGCACATGATGTTCCGCAACCAAACCGAGGTTCTGGACCAGTTCCCCGAGTACTTCGAGACCAGCAAGCTCCGCTAACCTGCCAAAAAGGGACAGGTTCATTTTGGCAGGTTTTATCTGGGCAAATGAAACAAGGCCCGGCTCCGCTGCAACGGAGCCGGGCCTTGGTCGCCAGAATGGCGGAACCAACTACTCCACGGTAACGCTCTTTGCCAGGTTGCGGGGCTGGTCGACGTCGCAGCCGCGCAGGATGGCGACCTCGCGGGCGAGCAGCTGCAGCGGGACGCTCGCCGTGATGGGGCTGAACACGTCGCGGACTGCTGGCACGCGGATAATGCAGTCGGCGATTTTGTTGATCTCCTCGTCGCCCTCGGTGGCAACGACGATGACCTTGGCGCCGCGCGCCTTGCACTCCATAAGGTTCGACACGGTCTTGTCGTAGGTGGCACTCTTGGTGGCCACGGCGATGACAGGGAAGCCCGGGTCGATCAGGGCAATGGGGCCATGCTTCATCTCACCGGCGGCATATGCCTCGGCGTGCAGGTAGCTGACTTCCTTGAGCTTGAGCGCACCCTCGTAGGAAATAGCGGCACCCATGCCACGGCCCACGAACAGCGCCGACTGCGCGTCCTTGCACAGCAGGGCAGCCTCATGAACGGCCTCGGTTTGGGTATCCAAAATCCACTGGATCTGCTCGGCCGTATCGGAAAGCTCGCGGAACAGCATGCGCGCCTGCTTGGTGGTCAAGCGGTACTTGACCTGCGCCAGCAGCAGGGCCAAAAGCGTAAGGCTCACGACCTGGCCGATGAAGCTCTTGGTCGAGGCGACCGCGATCTCCTTGTTGGCCTTGGTGTAGATGACGCCGTCGCTCTCACGCGCCACGGGGCTGCCCACCACGTTGGTGATGCCGAAGACCTTGGCACCCTTGATGCGCGCGTCGCGAATGGCGGCAAGGGTATCGGCCGTCTCGCCCGACTGGGACACGGCAACGACAAGCGTCGTCGGCGTAATGATGGGGTTGCGATAGCGGAACTCGCTGGCCGCCTCCACCTCGGTGGGGATGCGAGCCCAGCCCTCAATGAGATTCTTGGCAATGAGGCCAGCATGATAGCTGGTGCCGCAAGCGATCACGTAGACGCGGTCGATGTCGTTGAGTTCCTCGAGCGAAAGGCCCAGCTCGTCGATGTCGAGCTCGCCGGCCGGCGTCATACGACCAACCAGCGTGTCGCGCACGACGCGCGGCTGCTCGTGAATCTCCTTGAGCATAAAGTCGGGATAACCGCCCTTTTCTGCCATGTCCAGGTCCCAGTCGATGTAGGTGACCTTGGGCTCGATAACGTTGCCGGCCTCGTCGGTGTACTCGACGCCTGTGGGCGTGAGCTTGGCAAACTGACCGTCCTCGAGCACCACGACATCGCGGGTGGCGTCGATGAGCGCGATGACATCGGAGGCGACATAGGCGCCGGTCTCGCCCACGCCGACCACGATCGGGGAATCCTTGCGGGCCACGGCGATCACGCCGGGCTCGTCAGCGCACACGGCGGCCAGACCATAGGCACCGACCACGTGGGTGCAAGCCTCGCGCACGGAGGCCATCAGGTCGTGCGTCTCGGCATAAGCCTCTTCGATCAGATGCGCGAAGACCTCGGTATCGGTCTCGCTCTTAAAGTGGTGGCCGCGGCCCTCCAGCTCTTCGCGCAGCTCGGCGAAGTTCTCGATGATGCCGTTGTGGACGATGGCGATACGACCGTCGCAGCTGGTGTGGGGGTGAGCGTTAACGACGGAGGGCTTGCCGTGGGTGGCCCAACGGGTATGGCCGATACCGCAGGTAGCGTCGCTGTCGATGTTGGAAAGCTCGCTCTCCAGACCCGCGACCTTGCCCACGCGGCGGATGACGTCGAGGTGCGCCGCGGCGCCCTCGCCCATCTCGAGCGCGACGCCCGAGGAGTCATAGCCGCGATACTCCATACGCTTGAGGCCCGTGACCAGGATGTTCTTTGCAATATCAGAGCCGGTGTAGCCGACGATTCCGCACATAAGATAAATCCCTTCGTTCGCGTGACTGCAAGACGTCCACGCACAAGGGGCGCTGAGACGTATAACGTTCGAGTATTGTACTCACGCAAACGCAAGCTGATATACCAGAAGTGGTATCTCAACTTAGATACCACTCGATGCACAC
>CABRZJ010000062.1:0-10729 GCA_902475425.1 uncultured Collinsella sp. | reverse complement strand
GAGCTGGGCGGCAGCGGCGCCACCGAACTTGTCGGCGAAGCGCTGGACGCGTCCACCGGTGTCGACGAACTTCTGCTGGCCGGTGTAGAACGGATGGCACTCGTTGCAAAGCTCGACCTTCATCTCGGACACGGTAGCGTGCGTCTTGAAGGTGTTGCCGCAGGAGCACGTCACCGTGCACTCGACATACTGGGGATGGATACCCTGCTTCATGGTAGGACTCCTTATTGGTCAGGCGCTGGTTACCGATCAGCGCATAAGGCGTCTTGGTTTCCGACCAAGACAACAAACTTGGCTATGGTACCACGGCGCCGCGTGTCCCACAAAAGGTTCACGGTCTTTTCGGAACGACACGAATCTGACCCATCGAAACACATCTCCACCGTTCCTTCAACTGGGAAAATGCCGTCCCCGGGGCCTGAGAAGGGCCCCGGGGACGTTCGACTGACTGCGGGAACGGCCTTTCCGCTCAATGTGTTCGGCTGAGATCGGAAATCAACCAAACTGAACTAGGTTCAGTTGACATGGTTAAAAACGGCGGCGACGCTTTTGCGTCGCCCCTCGTCCCAGCCGGTTGCTTTAGTTGTACACACGGTAGTTACACTTGAACTGGGTTATGTGTCCATAGTTGGAGCGGTACCAACCCGACGTATAGCTGATTGCCTCTGCGCCTAGATAGTCGTAGCCCTTGTTGTAGCGAAGCTGACGGTAGGTCGTGTCGTACTCTGCTACGTAAAACGTGTCTCCAGAGAAGGCTTTGTACCGGTCCTTAACCGTCGAAGCCATGTACGCGGGTTCGACATCGCCTTTCTCCCCGTTGAGCGCATAGACGGGTGCCGCGATTCCGCATAAAGCCGTTGCCACGAGGATGGCGTAGACAGCCATGCGCGACGCATTGGACTTCAGCTGTTCAAATAGTTTCATGTCATTCACCTCGCTCGTATGTATCGAGGTATTCCTGCTTGAGCGTCTGCGAGGACGACTTGATCTTTTCCACGAGCGTGCCGGCCTCGATGAAGTAGAACGAGTTGGTGAGGTCTGCCAGGTCGTCGAGCAGATGGCTTGAAATGAGCACGCTTCGTCCCCGCGCCACCTCGCTGCGCATCGCGTCGCAGGAGGTTTTCCGCTTTCCCGGATCGAGGCCGTTCAGCGGTTCATCGAGGATAAGGTACGGGCAATCGGTCGATATCGCCATGGCAAGCTTTACCTGCTGCTTCATTCCTGTCGAGAGTTTACGGGTCGGCTTGTCGAGATATGAGGAGATTCCGAGGGAGCTGCAGAGCGAGTCGATGTCGGTGGCCGATTTCCACGTCTCCCTAACGAAAGCAAGGTGCTCGAGGGCTGATAGCGTGGGGTAAAGATCCGTGCCGCCTGAAGAGCTCAGGTAGACGAGTTCTGCAAATTCGGCTGGTTGACGTTGGCTGATTCCGTCTGCCACCAGGCTTCCCGAGTGGATACGGGTGGGAAATTGGCCCGACAGCGCTTCAAGAAAGGTGGTTTTCCCCGAGCCGTTGGGAGCAATGAGGCCCGCCGCCGTTCCCGGGCTCAAGAAAAGCGATCCGATTGAAAGTATCGTCGTGCTTCCGTATCCCACGCTCACGTCCAGAAGCTCGAGCCCATGGTGCTTTTTCGCGGGTCCAGGCTGTTTGGGGGAACGTGTCGCAACGGCGCCGACCGCAAAAAAGACCGCGACGTATGCCAGGGCCACGGCAAGCATCGATGCACCGCTTGAACCGGAGCCAATGAATTCTGTCGGGAAGCATCCTACGTAACCCGTTGCCTCGATAGGCGAGAATACGGGCAGTGGCAGGAGCCCGAGCACGGCATTATGCCCCAGTGCCGAATCGGACAATAACGGGAATGCCGGGGCCGCGACAAGCAGCGCGGAGGTAAGGGGGCCCGCGAGGACGCGCCTCGTTGCGGTCGATAGGACGACGGAACAAACGGATATTAAGGTTCCGCCCGCAAGAAGCGCGATAAGCAGGGCTGTGAAGACGTTTCCCGCAGTCGTGGTGGTAAGCGCGCCGTCATGGAAGAAGGCGATCGGGTACCCAATTTGCCCGAAGCCGTTTAGGACCAAGGCGTAAATGCCCCCGGGTGCGAGGCCGGCGAGGAGCATCGCGGTCCCCGCGACGATTATCGAAAACACGATCTGAATAAGGCGCCGGAATTTGGGCACGGGCGCCTTTGCCGCCAGGGTCCCGGGCCTTGTGGCGCCGAGCACGAGTATCGACGAGAGAAGGAAGGGGATGAAGGGAAGGAAAGACGGCGCCGTGGCAATGGCGTAAGGCAGGAAGGAAAGGAATGGCAGGTCGTTTGCGGAGGCCGGGATATCCGTGATGCCGGAGCTGCTCAGGGCACGGCAATATGCGAGCGCTGCGTCATTGGTCTCTTGGTCTCCCACGATGGACCCGGATTGGAAGCCTTCGCCCATGAGCGCGTAGTAGCTCTCGGCAGAATCGAGAAAGGCGGCGTCGGTTTGAGCGGCAAGGGCGGCGTTCGCGTATCTTGCAAGCTCCGCGTCATTTTGCTGCTCTGGAGATAGGTCTGTGCCGCTGGCCTGGGGCGCGCGCGTATTGAATGCGTCGACAAAGCTCTGCATGCCCTGTTTCATAAAGAAGGGCCCGTAGATGGGTGAATTGAACGCAATGGGGACGGAAAAGGCTGCAGCGAGAACGAGCGTAGAGATCCATACGGCCTTGTCTCTTAGGATTAGTTTGAGAAGAAGTCGACAGTACATTTAGAAGCACCTACGTTCCTCAAAGAATTGTTAGATTAAAAGTAACAGACCGGATGAAGATACGTGCGACGGGGGCGAGGCGAATGGCTGAGCAGTATCGATATGCGGGTTCAACGGTATCACATTGGCCACATAGATTTTTAACTTGCATTTCTACCCGCCCTTTTCGTAGAGTCGCCGATACGTGCTTAGCGCACCCTCGGCGCGTCCGGCAGGCTTTGCGAAATGGGATCCAGGAGACTTCGGCGCAGCATCATCTTGCGGAATGCTTCTAATGAGCCTCCCATCCTTCAAAAACAGAATCTCATCGCACAGCCTATCGACCGAATCCAAGATGTGGGATGACATGATGATGCACGTACCAGAATCGGCCAGCTTCCTGAGAATCTCGGAATGCAAGTCCACCCTGCTGGGGTCGAGCGAGAATCTCGGAATGCAAGTCCACCCTGCTGGGGTCGAGCGCGTTCATGGGCTCATCTAATAGAAGGTACCGCGCGCCCGTCGCATACGCAATCGCCAGGGTAAGCTGCTGCTTCATGCCCTGGCTCAGAGTGCGGATCCTCATCTTCGCGAACTCGCCTATCTGCGTTTGTTCCACTATCTCTTCGATATCGCGAGCATGCGGCCACATATCGCAAACCATCTTGAGGTGATCTTCCGCACGCAATCCGGGATACAGCAGCGTCCCCTCACCAGGTGCATAGAAGATCATAGAACGGACCTCTCTCGCACCCGTACCCTGCACCTCATCCAGAACGATGCTCCCGTCCACGCGAGGACCCGGCAAACCTGCCATCGCACGCAGCAACGTCGTCTTTCCATGCCCGTTCGGAGCGACGAGACCGTAGACCGTACCCGGGGCAAACTCAGCGTTCACCGAATCTACGAGCACCTTCTTTCCATAAGAGATCGTCAGCGTTTGAAGGTCAATCATCGAGATCATCCCCTTTCGATCTTTGGAACACTCAGGCGCACCATCAACGGAGATACGGCGCCCAAGACCACCAGCAGAGCGCCCGATGCGCCGACGACCTCTCCAAAAGGCATCGCGTTCGTCCCTCGCCCAAGGAACCCAATCGTCCCCACCTGGGAAGCGGGATCAAACGAGGCGAATGGAGCCAGCAGCGCGACGCCCATGCCCACGCTTTCAACATGAGCGCTCAACGAACCCAACACCAAGAGAACCGCGCAAACCATTCCGGTGACAACGGGGTTGCGGCTAATCGCTGCTGTCAACGCAGCGACGACGGAAATCACGCCGTATGCCATGACCAGCAACGGAATACTGCACAACACCGCCTCCCCCACCGTGGACGTTGTCGAAGCTCCCGCCCGAATGAGAGCGACGGGATACTCCGATCCACCCGCACCGTTCTTAATCACGGACACAACGACAGCGGGAACCATCGACACCAAAAGCAGCACCAAGCCAAGCAGGAGAGCCAGCGCAACAGCCGTCAGAAAACGCACATGCGCTGTTGCGGGGATCTGGAGAACCAGAAGGGAACGACACTGCAGGTGGGTGCACGCGAGCGATGTGACAACCACGGGCAACAGCAAAAATAAGGAGGGAAGCGCTGCCTGGAGATACGAAAGGAGGATTAATGGGGGCATCTTCGTACTTAACTCGTAAACCTTGGGGTCCGGCAAGCTCGCGATCGACTCAAGCAGAAGGGCGCGCGCCTCCGCACGAGAAGGAGTCTCCGGCTCGATTCCGATCGATTGCAGGAGAGTCGCATCTGCCGCGCCCAGCTCACCTCGAGCGCGCTCGTACGTCGCAAGGCTTCGAAACCCCTCCGCAGGCATAGGCGCGTACACGAAACCCGAAAGAGCATCCCGCATGTCTTCCAGGGCCGCTTTGCCCTCGACGTCCATATTCGCAGCGTTCTGCTCTAGATACCGATCTATTGAACGGAGCTCCCCATCCCTATACCGAACAGCGGAAACGTTATCAGCGTCAGGAAACATCTCGACCAGAGCCGGGGCCAGCATCGTCGTCGACATTGCAATCGCGCATACGGCGAGGGTAGGAGAACGCAGGAGCAGTTTCCCCATCGTTCTTACGTATGCAACGGCGGAGGCACAAGCGCTCGAACGAGTTGCCGTTCTCGATGCAGTGAAGGAACCTCTCTCAAGACAAATCGGGGATATCGGGCACGCGCAGCCGCTCTTTCCAGCAACGCAAAGCAGGCTAATTGCCAGCACCTCGATCCCGATTGCGCATACGAGGGCAATCGCGCCACGCTCGAAGCAAAGTCCAGGCAGATTCACTATCTGCGTTGTCGGGTACGGGCTATAGGCGCCGACGGTCAACTCAGTGTTCGCATACGTAAGGGGATTCAACAGGGCGAACTCACGTAAAGCGATGGATCTTCCGTAATACCCGGGAACCATCGTCACCCCCATCAGGGCACATACGAACACGATTCCAAGCGTAGGGTTATTGGCAATCTTCACGGCAAGGTGAACGACAAGCGAGATGAACGCTGCCACCAAGAATTGCAAGATGGCCGTCTGCGCGAACACCAGCCAAGCCGGTTTGATAACCGGAGTCGCATATTGAATGTAGCCTATCGGATAGAACGGCGAGCCCGGGCCATTCTTCACAAGCGCGGCGATTATCCCTGGAAGATTGATGGCGAGGACGGCAAGCATTGCAAAAACACTCGCCCATACGCTCGATGCAACAAGTCTACCCAGCTCGCCCATCGGTGCCTGGATGATGAGCTTTTCACGTTTGTTAAGACGCGCGGCAAGGAACGAGACGGCAACGGCCGTTGCGACCCATAGCAAGTACTCCTTCGATCCGTCATAATAGGTGTACTCTCCATCCGATATCTGCAGAAACGGAAGTAGGGGGGAGAGCGGTGCCAAGATAAGACGTCCCGCGGCAAGAGGGTACAGAAGCGCGGGCATGCTTGATGAAGAGGTATAGACACCGTCCTCCCCCGCATTCACAAGCGCATCCGCATAGGATGCTGACAATTCCTGCTCAACACGGGTTATTCCCGACTCGAGGTATTCGACCCGTCCGTCGATGCCAGCCGCGCTCCTGAAGACGGGCAGAGCACAAAGAACCATCAACGCAACAACGACAACACAGAGCGACCTGGAGGAGAGAAGCGACCTAAAGATCGCCTTCGAGATTTTGAGCATATTCATCGCCAACCTTAACCTCATCCAGTCGGAACAGAGGGGCCGAACAAAATGCTCGGCCCTTATTACTTGCCGGCAAAGTCAATTTAACATAAACTGTTAAAAAGTAACCTGAGTTTTTAAATTCTTCGGAGGTTATTATGAGTTCCGACAATCGCACTCCCCGGCTTCATTCCTTCCGCATCGCATGTGCGATAGCCTCTGCGACCCTTTGCGCCACCGCCATCGCACAAGTGGCGTTCTCCTTAAAGCCAGCAATCAAAGTGCTCGACAACCCTGTAATTGCAGACTCCCCCGCGTATCCAGCCCTTGCGATCTCGACATTGGTCCCTGCCGTCATCGGTATCGCTACGACCATCCTCAGCGCCGTTCTCGTGTGGACGATCAAGAGCGGAGACCCCTTCAAGAAAGGGTCTGCGACATGCTTGAAGGTGCTCGGCATTCTCTTCGTTGTTCAAGCTGCCACCAGCCTCTACGCCGGCTCACTCAAAACCTCCGTTTCGATGTTTGGCGGCGAGGGGGCCGTCGGCGCCCAAGAGATCGCTTCATCATTCGATTGGACCTCTCTGGTTCTCGGCATCGTCCTGTTCATGCTTTCCCAGCTCTTCTTGTACGCCCGAGAGCTGTACCTCGACTCCGACGAGATTGCGTAAGGAAACGCCATGCCCGTAATTGTTCGCCTCGACAAGATCATGGCCGAGCGAAAGATTTCCTCGAACGAACTTGCCGAAAGGATTGGAACCACGCCCGTGAACCTGTCCCGTATTAAAAAAGGGCATATTCGCGGCATTCGCTTCAACACACTCGAGCAGCTATGCCTCGCCCTTCGTTGCCAACCCGGAGACCTTCTCGAAGTCATGAGCGAAGAGGATGCCCGAAAGGAGTTCGGACTCGATTGGTCCGCCGAGGATTAGAGGGCGGTCGTACTCGCCCTGCACACGGGGATGCGAATCGGCGAGGTCTGCGGCCTTCGGTGGTGCGATGTGGATTTCGAGACGGGCCTGATCTCGATCAGACACTCGGTGGCGTACGCGAAGGGAATGGGTTCGTTCATCAAGGACACCAAGACCCATGACGCCAGGGGTATCCCCATCGACCCGGTCGGCCTACTCCCCTTCCTGAAGGAGACCCACGAGATCGACTGCGGAAAGCTGCGCTTGCGCGGCCTTACCGGGGCGATCGAGATCGGGGGCTGCTACATCCTGTCGGAGCCGGGCGCGACCTTCGCGACGACAAGCTATATCCGCAGGGCGTTCAAGACGTTCTCGGAGACCAACGGCCTCATGGGCACCAACGACGAGCTGATCACGTTCCACGGCCTTCGCCACACGTTCGCAACGCAGTGGATCCGCCAAGGCGGCGATATCAAGGCGCTCCAATCGATCCTCGGCCACAAGGACGCCATGGCGACGCTCAACGTCTACGCCGACATCGAGCCCATCTCCAAAATCCATAACATGCTGCGCGCCACGCCGTGCCTTTGGCGCGGGCACCTCGGGCCGAGGGTCAATCCGGGTCCCATGTTCCAACAGAGGATCCAGGAGTCCATCGAGACGCTCCAGGCGTTCGGCTACGGCATCACCGAGCCGGACGACCGAAATATCGCCATACGCGACGTGAAGACGAACAGTTGGCTCTAGCTCACCGAGTACGCGGCAGTGCTGGGCCCATCTCGACTGAGGTCACGGTGGTCCGATAGGGGCGCCGCCCGCGGCATGCGCCGCGGAGCGGTATCCCCTACCGAAGGGCGGGGATGCCCTCCGCTTCCAGTTCGGAATCAGCCGTCGGAGGCGTTCGGCTGACTGCAGGAACGGCCTGTCCGCTCAATGTGTTCGGCTGAGATCGGAAATCAACCCAACACGAGCCGGACACGCGCCAGACGGCTCTTCCCCGTACGGCCTTCCCCCTTACGCTCATGTTGCAGGCATGTAACGCCGCAGCGAGCGCGCCTTTTTTGCGCCAGACAGGTACAATGATGAACACTGTACCGTAGCGGAGCGCCCCGCGCGCGCCGCAATCACGCGAAAGGGTTTCCCATGGCCGAGATCTCGTCCTCCCGTATCGTCATCACCGTCCTTGGCAAGAACCGCCCCGGCATCGTCGCCGGCGTCACCCGTGTCCTAGGCGAGGCCAACGTCGACATCCGCGACATCACGCAGTCCATTATCGAGGACATCTTCACCATGACCATGCTGGCCGATACCGCCGAGTCCAAGCTCGACTTCGCCGAGCTGCAGAAGGCGCTGGCCGAGGCCGGCGAGCTTTCGGGCGTCAACGTGTCCATCCAGCGCGAGGACGTCTTCAACTTTATGTACCGCCTGTAGCGAGCAAGCCGCTGGGGATAGCCTGACGCGCGCATGCCCATGCAAGTCACCCCGATGCGGCCCGGAGAGGAGCGCGCATGGCCTACGACGCCAAGAAAATCTATTACCGCTTCGATGACCACTTGAGCCGACTGGTTCTGGATTACGAAGCAAGCCGCCAGATTTCGCCTGAGAGCGAAAGCCTCTACCACGGAAATCTATTACCGCTTCGATGACCACTTGAGCCGCCTGGTTCTGGATTACGAAGCAAGCCGCCAGATTTCGTCTGAGAGCGAAAACCTCTACCACGGCCTGCCGACCGACCCTTATGACGAGGGCCTGTTTGTCGAGCACAATGTCAAGCGCGGCCTGCGCAATGCCGACGGCTCGGGCGTGGTCGCGGGCCTCACTCGTATCTCGGATGTGCACGGTTACAACAAGGTCGACGGAAAGGTCGTGCCCGATCAGGGCAAGCTCACGCTTCGCGGCTACAGCATCGAGGATCTGGTCAACAATGCCCAGGCCGAAAATCGCTACGGCTACGAGGAAGTCGCCTATCTGCTTATCACGGGTTCGCTACCCAACAAGGAAGAGCTCGACGGCTTCTGCGAGCGCCTAGGTGCCTTTAGACATCTGAGCGACGAGTACGTCAAAGAGTTCCCCATGACCACGGTGTCGTCGAGCATCATGAACGTGCTCCAGCGCGCCGTGCTGCTGCTCTACGCCTTCGATGCCGAACCAGACGCGATCACGCCCGAGCACGAAATCGACGTCGCCATTTCCATGCTCGCACGTCTCCCGCGCATCGCCGCCTTCGCACACATGGCCTCGATCGCCAAGCTTCGCGGCTCCGAGGTTCACGTGCCGCACCCCACGCCCGGTCTCTCCACCGCCGAGACCATCCTACAGGTCCTGCGCGGCGGCATGGCGTTCACCCGCGATGAGGCCATGCTGCTCGACGTGATGCTCATGCTGCATGCCGAACACGGCGGCGGCAACAACTCCACGTTCGCCTGCCGCGTGCTGTCCTCTTCGGCCACCGACCCGTATTCTGCCTACGCTGCGGCTATCGGCTCGCTCAAGGGTCCGCGCCACGGTGGCGCCAACGCCAAGGTCGTGTCCATGCACGAGGACATCCGCGCGCATGTTTCCAACTGGGAGGACGAGGACGAGGTCGCGGCCTACCTGGGCAAGATCCTCGACAAGCAGGCCTTCGACGGCACCGGCCTCATCTACGGCATGGGCCACGCCGTCTACACGCTGAGCGACCCACGCGCCGAGGTATGCCGCCGTTACGCGCGCTCGCTGGCAGCCAAGAAGGACTTGGGCGAAGAGTTCGCACTCATCGAGCGCATTGAGCGCCTGGCACCCCAGGTCATGCGCGACCACGGCATGACCAAGCCCATCTGCGCCAACATCGACCTGTACACAGGCTTTATCTACAAGATGCTCGGCGTGCCCGAGACGCTTTTTACGCCGCTGTTCGCCGTCGCCCGCATGGCCGGCTGGTCGGCACACCGCATGGAAGAGCTCTTCTGCGCGCACCGCATCATCCGCCCCGCCTACCGCCCGGTTATCGAACCGCTGGAGTACAAGCCACTCGCCGACCGCTAGGACGCGGACCGATATAGATCTTGAGCGTGGCCAGGGCATCGCCGCCCTCGGCCACGCTTTTTATGCCAACAGAAAGGGCTGCATCAAATGATTGTGTTTTCCGATATGGACGGAACGCTGCTGACGAGTGATAAGCAGATGAGCGACGCCACCTGGGCGATGCTCGACGAGCTTGCGCGCCGCCGCATTGAGTTTGTACCCTGCACGGGACGCCCGCTGTCGGGCATCTTTGAGCCCATCCTCGCCCACCCCGCCGTACACTACGCGGTCTGCGCCAACGGTGCCAGCGTCTGGCAGCTCGACGACGGTACGCCCGCCGATGCCTCACGTGCTACGCGCATTTTGAGCCGACCGCTCGACCGCGCCATCGCCCACCGCGTCCATAGCATCGCCGCCGGCCACGATGTGACCTTCGATATCTTCGCGGACGGGCAGTGCTTCCTCCCCCGCTCGCTCTACACGCGCCTGGACGAATTCTGCGGCGGCGACCCCCACATCGCGGCTTCGCTCAAGCGCACACGAACACCGATCGACATGGATATCGACAGCAAGATCGACGAAGTCGAGACGCTCGAACGCATCGCCATGTACTGGCACGACCCGGCCGATCGCGACGCCATCGCGACGGCGCTCGACACGCTCGGAGGCATTGAGGTCACGCGTTCTTACGCCATGAATATCGAGGTCATGGGCGAGGGCGCCACCAAGGGAACGGCCCTCACGTGGCTATGCGAGCATCTGGGCGAGCGTCTCGCCGACGCCTGGGCGTTCGGCGACAACATCAACGACATTCCCATGCTGCAGGCAGCGGGCCACGGCATGGCCATGATCAACGCCGAGCCCGAAGACCGCGAGGCCGCCGACGCCATCACCGAATACGACAACGACCACGACGGCGTCGCCCGCACCATCATGG
>CABRZJ010000061.1:0-10910 GCA_902475425.1 uncultured Collinsella sp. | reverse complement strand
AGATTATTACGAGTCGATTAACCATCTTGACCGGAACGGGTATTTTCAAAACCAATTTTTCGGCTAGAATTTCTACGGACTAAATGACCGAAAGGCAGCACTATACATGTTGGTTTCTACTAAGGGCAGATATGCCCTGCGCGTTATGGTCGATCTGGCCGAGCACCAGGCGGCCGGTCGCATCCCGCTCAAAGAGATCGCGGCGCGACAGGGGATTTCCGAGAAATATCTCGAGAACATCTTGGCTACGCTCGTGCGCACCAACATGCTCTCGGGCATGCGCGGCAAGGGCGGCGGCTACGTGCTTACGCGCCCGCCCGAGCAGTATACGGTGGGCGAGATCCTGCGCCTGACCGAGGGCAGCTTGGCGCCGGTCGCATGCCTGGACGGCGACTGCAAGGGCTGTTCGCGTTCGGACGAGTGCCCCACGCTCGACGTGTGGAAGAACCTGGACAAGCTCATCAACGACTACCTCGACGGTGTGACGCTTGATCAACTTGTCGCTCCCAACCATGGCTACGACTACGTCATCTAACCCATACCCGCCATTTGGGGACGGAGCGGAAATGGTAGATTCTCTCGCCCTTTGAGACTTGACAAATAAGAAGGCCGCCCATTTTTGCGATGGGCGGCCTTCGTTTTGGGTCGATATGACGGTTCGTATTGAACAGTTCTAGCCCTAGGCGATGCTATCGAGAATGCTGCGCATGATGGATACCAGGATGCTGCCCATAAAGGCCGATCCAAAGCCGGCAATGGAGATACCAGCGCCCAACAGATTGACCGACAGGTAGCTGGCCAGCTCGAGCATAAAGCTGTTGACTACGAGCTGAAAAATACCAAGCGTAATAATAGTGAGCGGCAGTGAGATGACCGTCAGGAACGGCTTGACGAGCGAATCGACGATGTTGAGGAACAGTCCCACAAAGGCGAAACAGACCCAGGCCTCGGCAAAACCGAAGGGTTGGATGCCGGGGACGAGGAACGTGGCGATCGCGATGGCGATCGAAGTAAAGAGCCAGTTAAGCATAAAGCGCATGGTAGGGGGTCCTTTCTTGCGCGGGGAGAGTTAGTGACGCGTGAAGCAGCTTGCCGTGGCGACTTGGACGGCTGCGCGAACGCGGGGCCTTGCCTGGATGCCCATTGTCGCAAATATTCGTGGAGCTTACGTGCGCATTCGATTTCAAAACGGCGTTCGTCCTGAAAAACGCGCCGCTGACAGAGAGTCTTGTCGCTTTAGTTTGGTGGTGTGCTACACTGCTACGGGCAAAAGCCACAG
Source organism: uncultured Collinsella sp. (assembly GCA_902475425.1). Taxonomy (GTDB): domain Bacteria; phylum Actinomycetota; class Coriobacteriia; order Coriobacteriales; family Coriobacteriaceae; genus Collinsella. Next base: position 9,631 of record CABRZJ010000061.1, on the reverse strand, counting down.
GCGTTGCCCTATTGCATAGAACGGGCGAACGATGCCCGATGTCAGTATCAACTTCGATGCCTTTTGGCGGGTTTGGCGGTGATCGATGAATATCGAGAACATGTTTGACAAGCCTGATGTCAAGCAGCTGGTCCACGCATTTAGCCTTTTGGACGACGAGAAGGATATCCAAGCGTTTTTGACCGATATCTGCACGCCGCGCGAGATTTGCGACCTTTCTCAACGTTTGCAGGTTGCGCGCTATTTGGACGAGGGCGAGCCTTATGTTGAGGTTCAGGCCCGTACCGGCGCTTCGTCCACCACGGTGAGCCGTGTGTCCAAGGCGCTCAACGGCGAGTACGGTGGCTACCGCAAGATCCTCATTAAACTGGAGGATGGCGAGTAGGCCGCGCCAAAAACGAATTGTGCAAAACCGCTCTCCCGGGGGCGGTTTTTATATGCCCGCAATCGGCTGGTGCGTTGGGGTCAGGTTGCTTTGTACCAAAAGATGGAGCTGCGGTGGCAATGTGTCCGCTTGGGCGGGTAGGATGGATGCATTGATTATTGCGAACAGTTTGAGCGGAGGACCATGCCTGTTCGAATCTATACCACCAATGCCGGCACGGATTTGAGCGATGCCGAGTCGGCGCTGCTTGCCGACCTTATTGCCCGTTACGGGCGTGCCGTGTTGCTGGCACCAACGTTTGCCGAGCTCGACCTGTGCCGTCATGATGCGGCGGAAGCCGGCGTTTCGCTGGGTATCGACTACAAGACGCCTACATCGTGGCTTCGCTCGCTTTGGGAGCTTTTAGGCGACGGGCGCGGTTTCGTCGACAACCTGCAACGCCAGATGCTGTTCTCGGACATGGTCACGCGTCTTGATGATGCCGACCTACAGCCGCTCTCACGCAGCCAGGGTACAGTGCGCATGCTCGCGCGCATGGCCCGCGACGTGTTGCCGGGCGTTGCGGGGACGGGTGCCGAACGATGCCGTGGCGACAACTGCCAACCGGAGCCAAAAAGCGATGCCGAGGCTCGCGTGTTCGAGCTTTTGCGCGCCTACGCGGGCGGTTTGGATCGTCGAGATATGGTCGAGCCCTGCGAGGCGGCCGACATTATGGCCGGTGCCCTGGCCGATAACCTGCCGGCGTGCACCCGCGCCGTATGCGTGCGCGGTATCACGTCGTTTACGCACGGCCTGCTCGAGCTGCTGTCTGCCGTGGCGAACAATGGGGGAGAGGTCGTCGTGCTGCTTGCCTGCGAGCAGGCGGCGATGCGCGAGGAGCTTGCCACGGCATTTGATGCCCGCGGCGTGCTGTTTGAGGCCGCGCCGCTGGGGGAGGACGCCGTCGCGTCTGATGTCGCTTGCGGGACTGCCGCTCAGCCTGTCTTTATTGAGGTCGCCGGTCCCCATGCCCGTGCTCATGTCTATGCGGACGCAATTGATGATCTGGTAAAAACGTGCCGGGGTTCCGAGGTCAACGCCGCCGCCGGCGCCTCTGCCGACCCCGTGCGCGTGCTCGTCGTTTCTGCCCGGGCACCCCAGCTGTTCGGTGAGCTCGCCTCTCGTCTGGCGGCTCGCCATATCGCTGCCGAGACAACTGAGTTCACGGCGTTTTCCCAATCCATTGCGGGCAGGCAGTTTGCGGCGCTTGCCGGCCTGATCGAGCGCATGAAGGCCGCCGATGAGGGCACGGCGTCAAAGACCGAGTGGTGGCCCGCGCCGGAGCTTACCGACTGGATCTACAGTCCGCTTTCGGGCGCTGATGCCGTCAATGCCCGTACCTTCGATAAGAATATGCGTCTCTCGCGCAGCAAGACTACCGCGGGCGTTAAGAGCCTGCTGCAGAGTGTCCAAGGCCAGGTGAGGGGCGCGCGCAAGGCGGCGAGCGACGAGAACTGGTTTAAGAACGTGCCGTGTGTGGTTTCGGACGTGTTCCAGGCGCTGTGGCGTGACAAGCCCGTGACGGCGCTCAAGGCCATGCTTACCGTTGCCGAGGCGTTGCCCGATCGCTCGCTGGGCAGCTTGGATGGCCAGGCCCGTCGCCAGGCGGAGGTGGCCCTGCTGCGCCACGTCATCGACATCCTTATGAATGGCGCCCGCGCGCTCGACGTGTCGCAGGCTGCGACCGTGCCCGTGCTCGATGGCGTTCGCACCAAGGTGGACAAGCGTAGCACCGCCTACGATTACGAGACCTACGAGGTTGACCGTGCGCCACGTGCTCAGGTTCGTTTTGCTTCGCTTGCCGATGCGGCGGCTCTGCGCCCCGGCAGCTACGATGCCGTGCTGTTTGCCGATGTCGATCTGGACAGCTATCCGCTCTCGCACGAGGAGGGCCCGCTGGCCACGCTGACGGCGAGCCTCGGTCGCGAGGGCGTGACGCTTGAGCCCGCGGCCTTGCTGCGCGTGCGCTTTGGCCGTGCGATGCAAGCATCGCGTGGTCCGGTTACGCTCGCCCGTGTGACCCACGATCGTCAGGCGCGTGAGCGCTATCCGGCGGCCGTGTGGACCGAGTTGCGTGCGCACGCCAAGGCCGCTGACGACGCTAAGGCAGCTGACGACGCTAAGGCGAAGTGCGTGGGTGAGGGCGATATCGTAAGGGACTTCGATCCCGCGGCAGGCGAAGGCCTCAAGCGCGAGCGCGTGACCTGTGAAGCCCCTCAGCATCTGAGTGCCGAGGCCGTGCCATATCTGGTCCTGCGCCGTCGCGATGGCGAGGGTGAGGACGCGCCGCTCGTGCCGCGTCTGACGTCCGCCTCGCAGATCGAGGCCTATTCGACCTGCCCGCTATGCTGGTTCGTCTCGTACCGCGTGAAGCCCCAGTCGATCGACGCGGGCTTTGGCAACATGGAAAAGGGCAACTTTGTCCACGACGTGCTGGAGCATCTGCATGCCCGTCTGCCCCAAGAGGGCATGGAGCGCGTGACGCCCGAGAATCTGCCGCGCGCACAGGAGCTGCTGCACGAGGTCTTTGACGAGACGTTGGCCGAGCACGCCGGCAAGCGCGGCACGGAGGGCCCGCTGGTGCCGCTCTCTGCGGTGGAGGAACGCCAGGTGGCCGAGATCTTGCCGCAGCTGGAGGGCGTGCTCGCCTACGAGTCCGAGGCACTTGCCCCCTTTGCTCCGCGCTACCTGGAGTTTGCCTTTAACGATCTTAACGTTGAGTATGCCGGCTGGCCGCTCGGCGGGCGCATCGACCGCGTGGATGTGGATGCCGAGAATCGCGCCGTGGTAATCGACTACAAGCATCGTTCGGGTGTCGAGGAGTTTAAGCTCGCCGACCCCACGGTGCGCGACGAGGAATCGGGCGAGGCCCCCATCGACGATCCGCGCTGGCTGCCGCCGCATACCCAAACGCTCATCTACGCCCAGGCCATGCGCCGGGCGCTGGATTTGGACACCCGCGCGGCGCTCTATTTTTCGACCAAGGGCGGCAAGCCTGCGCTGCGCGGTGCGGCGAGCGCCGAGTTGCTCGAGGAAGAGCGCGGCGATGGCCGTATCCCGGGCCTTAAGAAGGGTTTTCCCGGCGAGGGAGGCAGCATGGACTTCGATGCCCTGCTCGACCGCGTGGAAGCTGGCATTGCTGAGCGCCTGCGCGAGCTCGAGGCGGGCGACGTCGCCGCTGTCGATCCGACGTCGGCGCAGGCCGCGCATGCACGCTGCTCGTATAACCACGAAGGAACATTTGTAAGGAGGGACGTGTAGACCATGGATCTTTCGACTTTGATGCCGCAACAGCTGCAAGTCGTCAAAACGCTCGACCGTCCGCTATTTGTCTCGGCGGGCGCCGGCTCGGGCAAGACCTTTACCCTTACGCGCCGCATCGTCTACGCGCTCTCGCCCGAATCCGGTCCGTTTATCGAGCATCTGGACCAGGTGCTCGCCATTACCTTTACCAAAGACGCCGCGGCCGAGATTCGCGACCGCGTGCGCCGTGCGCTTATCGAAGAGGGTATGGACGAAGAGGCCCTGACGGTCGACGACGCTTGGATCTCGACCATCCACGGTATGTGCTCGCGTATCCTGCGCGCGCATGCGCTGGAGCTGGGCGTCGACCCCGAATTCACGGTGCTCACCGATACCGACGAGCTCATGGATCAGGCTGTCGAGCATGTGCTGGGCCGCGCGACAGCGCCCGATGCCGCCCCCGAGCTCGCGGCATCGCTCAAGGCCCTCTACGCCTGGTATCCCATGGCGGGCGAGGGCGGGCCGTTTGGCGCCGGTACCACCATCAAAGGTCTGGTGCGCGACCTGTTAGAGCTATCGAGCCAGCTGCCGGGCGGCATGGACGATGTGCGCGTGGCGCGCGGCCAGGCCGACACCTCGGCACTTGCGGATGCCTATCGTGCGGCGCTGGGCGCGAGCAAGGCCGCGACCGAGAAAGCGCAGGTGGCACTCGACGCCATCGACGCGTTTGAGGCGAGCGGCAAAACCATGGAGGATGCGGCGCGACTCATGATGTCGTGCACCATGCCGCGCGCGAGCAAGGCATTCCCTAAGGAGCAGGTCGAGCTGCTCAAGGCCGAGGCCGCCGATGCGTTTATCAATATCGTGCTTGCCTGTGGCGGTCCGGCGCTCGATGCACTGGTGGGGCTTGCCCGTGCTGTGGAGGCGGAATACCGTGCGCTCAAGGCCGACCAGTCCGCGCTCGACAATAACGATCTGTTGCGTATGGCATACGAGGCGCTGCGCGATTATCCCGCCATCCGAGCCGCCTACGAGGGCCGCTTTAAGATGGTCATGATTGACGAGTTCCAGGATACCGACCAGATGCAGGTCGATCTGATCCGCTACCTGACGGGTGCGGGGGAGCGCGCGCTGTGCACCGTGGGCGATGCACAGCAGTCCATCTATCGCTTCCGTGGCGCCGAGGTCGAGGTGTTCCGTCGCCAAGAGCGCAAGGTGGGATCGACGACGGCGTCCGAGACGGCTGTCGCATCCGATGCCCCCGCCGGCGAGCTTGTCAAACTCGTGCGCAACTTCCGCAGCCACGACGAGGTGCTGCGCTATGTGGCGCGCGTCTTTGACGGCGACACCGGTGGTTTGATGCAGGGGTTCTTGGATCTTGAGCCGAGCGACAAGCGCGAGGACAAGCTCAAGGCGAAGGCTTCGCGCCGTCAGGCGCTGTTCGTCGCCGGTGGCAGCACGCAGGAGCGAACGCAGGTAAAGGCCCGTGCGATCGCCGAGCGTTTCCATTCGCTCGTCAAAGCGGGGCAGCCCCAGGGCGATATGGTGTTGCTACTGGGTCGCATGACCAATGCCGACGTCTACGCCCAGGCTTTCCGCGATCAGGGGCTCGACTGCGTCATCGCAGGCGGCTCGGTCTTTGCCCAGGCTGCCGAGGTCCAAACGGTGCGTGCCCTGGTGTGCGCGCTTGCCAACCCTGCCGATACGGCGCAGGGTCTTATGCCGCTGCTGGCCTCGCCGATGTTTGCGCTCGGCGCCCAGGAGTTTTTGGCGCTGGCGACCAAGCTCGATAGCGAGACGGGGGAGACCTCGCGCCGGAATATCGACGTGGGCATCATGAGTGATTCCGACGTGCCGGGTTTGCAAGACTTGCCGCTCGTGACGCGCGCCCGCGAGGTGCTGCGGTATGCGCTTCGTCGCGTGGGCCGCGATTCGTTCGCCGCCATCGCGCGCGACGTGGTCAACGCCTCCGGCTGGTTTGTACGTCTGGCACAGCGTGGTCCCGAGGGCAAGGCCATTGCCGCCAACGTGCTCAAGGCGCTCGATGCCGTGGCCGAGGCGGAGGCCGAGTTCGGCAACTCGCCGCGTTCCATCGTGCTGGCCTTCGACCGCTTCTTGGCGGGCAAGGAAGCCCCGGGTGCCCTCAACGAGGAGGGCGACGGCGCGGTGCGCATCATGACGGTGCATGCCTCCAAGGGTCTGGAATATCCGGTCGTGGCGGTCGCCGAGTGCTTTGGCGTGCGTAAGTCCTCGGGTGCGGCACAGATGGGTCGCGTCGAGGGCGGAGCACAGGTCGTGGCACTGCCGGCACGTTTCGACGGCGTTAAGCTCGCCGACGGAACCTTTGTGAAGGGCGACGACGTCAAAAAGCAGTTTGAGCATGCGTTTAAGGGCAAGGGCACGTCGCTGTGGCTGCCGCCGGAGCTCATGGAGGACGTTTGTGCGACGGGTTCTCCCGCCGAGGCATTTGCTCGCCTGCGCAACGACGACCTGCAGCTCTCGCTCGAGGAGCGGGCCCGCCTGCTCTATGTCGCCATGACGCGAGCACGCGAGCTGGTCATTCTGGCGATGGATGCCGGTGTGAGCCGTGGCAAGGTGACGGCGCCGACCTTCGATGTCGAGACGGATCTGACCTACGACGTGCTGCGCCGTATTTTGCCGACCGACGCTCTGGACACGCCGCAGCTCGATAGCGACCGCCTGGTGTTCGACAACTCCCAGCCGGGCGACTACGAGCTTATTTCGCTCACGGACTTTACCTTTGGCGAGCAGGCGTTTGAGGCAAACGCTTCGCTGGATGCCGAGGGCAGGCTTGTCCGCGGCGATGCGGAGCCGGAGGGTGCCGGTGCAGATGCCCGCGCCGCCGTTCCCGGTCCTGCCGACCCCGAGCCCGATGCGTTTGAGCTCGTGTATCCCCAGGCGGTGGGCGTGCGCATGGGCACCTGCCCGTATCCGGAGCGCGATTCGTACAGCTACTCGTCAATTGCCGCGGCGCTGCATGCCGAGTCCGAGGACCGTGCCGCCGAGGCGCACGTGCCCATGGACGAGGCTGGCGATGATGCAGAGTCGGATGGCTCGGAGATGGCCGATGCGGACGTGGCCGTCGTTGAGCCCGCCGGCAACCCCATGGCGCTGGGCTCGGCGTTCCACGCCGCCTGCCAGTGGCTCATCGAGATGGGTGCCGACGCGTTGCCCGCTGCGCGCGCCGATGCACTGGCGCGTCTGTGGCGCCTGACGCCGGAGCAGCGCGAACGCTTCGACGTTGCCCTGAACCGCTGGCTCAAGTCGGCTGTTCGTGCCGACCTGCTCGCGTGGCCGTGCGTTCGCGCCGAGGTGCCGTTCTTTTCGCTGGGCTGCGAGGACGAGGACATCGCCCGCTACGGTGCATATGCCGAAGGCGCCATCGATGCACTGGCCACCGACCCGGCCGATCCGTCGCGCGCCCTGGTCATTGATTACAAGACGGGTGGCACGCCGGATGAGACGCCGGAACAGCTGCTCGAGAAGCACGCCCTGCAGGCGCGCGTCTACGCCGACGTGTTGCACAAGGCGGGCGTTGAGGCGGTGACGGTCAAGTTCGTTCGCGTGGAGCAGACGAATCCAGCCATCTTCGTCGAACCCGCCGAACCTCAAGTAGTCACCTACAATCTCTAGCCCTCAGATAACTTGCGGTGGAATACGGACTGTTTTGGCCAAAAAAGCCGCCAAACAGTCCGCATTTCACCGCAACTGCAAGAGGAGCCGTGTTGGTTTGGCTAGGTTCGGGTGCCGTCCGCGCCGTGCGGTAAAATCGTTCAGTCAGAACACGAACCCGCATCGGAGCTCATCACATGGCATTCGTCCATCTGCACAATCACACTGTTTTCTCCATGCTCGACGGCGCAACCCGTATCCAGGATATGGTCAATCGTGCCGTTGAACTTGGCATGCCCGCCGTGGCCATTACCGACCACGGCTACATGTATGGCGTGCCCGACCTGGCGCTGGCCTGCGACGCCGTCAATCACAACACGCCCGAGTACAAAACCTGGAGCCACGACAAGGCCTTCTTGGAAAAGGACCGCCGCGACGAGCTGGTGGAGCCCGACCCCGAGGAAAACCCGCGCGAGCATGCCCAGTATGTGAAGGACATGGCCATGTGGGACGAGAAGGGCAATATCGAAGAGCTCAAGCCGCCCCTGGTCATCAAGCCCATCTTTGGCTGCGAGGTCTACTTTACGCCGGACGAGACGCTCGCCCGCGACCACAAGCCCGAGCTCTACCACATGATCCTTCTGGCCAAGGACCAGGAGGGCTACGTCAACCTGATGCAGACGGTTTCCGAGGCCGCCGTGCAGGGCTTTTACTACAAGCCCCGCGTGACGCTCGACAACCTGCGCCGCCACGCCAAGGGCATGATCTGCACGAGCGCCTGCATCGCGGGCATCATCCCCAAATACATCGACCGCGGTGACATGGAGGGCGCCATCAAGTGGGCCGAGACCTTCCGCGACACCTTCGACCCCGGTGACTTCTACATCGAGATCCAGGAACACGGCATCACCACCGACAACGGCCTGACCGACGAGCAGATGGACCGCACGCTCATCGACATCGCCAAGCAGGTGGGCGTCAAGGTCATCGCCACCAACGACTTCCACTACCTGCGCCGCGAGGACGCGCCCGTGCAGGACGTCATCATGTGCATCGGCATGAACGCCAAGGTCGACGACCCCAACCGCATGCGCATGACCGGCTCGGAGTTTTACATGAAGACCGAGGAGGAGATGCGGGCGATGTTCCCGTATTGCCCCGAGGCCTGCGACAACACGCTCGAGATTGCCGACAAGTGCTACGTTGAGCTGGACTGGGACTCCATCATCCTGCCGCGCTTCCCGTTGCTCGATCCCGGCGAGACGCACGAGAGCCAGTTCCGCCGCGAGTGCGAGAAGGGCCTGCGCCAGCACTACGGTGACGACTGGGCCACGCGCGAGATCGGTGGCGTCAACATCAAAGAGCGCTTTGAGTACGAATACAAAGTCATCTGCGACAAGGGCTTTGCCGCCTACTTTTTGATTGTTGCCGAGTACGTGCAATGGGCCAAGGACAACGGCATCGGCGTCGGCCCCGGCCGTGGCTCGGCTGCCGGCGCTATCGTCGCCTACGCCATGAACATCACCGCGTTCGATCCGCTCGAGAACGGCCTGATGTTCGAGAGGTTCCTGTCCCCTCAGCGTACCGAGATGCCCGATATCGATATGGACTTCGACGATGAGCGGCGCCTCGAGGTCGTGGAGCACGTTCGCCAGCTCTACGGCCCCGAGAAGGTCACCCACGTTATCACCTACTCGACCATTAAGGCCAAGCAGGCCATCAACGACGCCGCTCGCGTCCTGGACTACCCGGTCTACATGGGCCAGCGTCTGTCCAAGATGGTCTCGAGCGACCCCAAGGTCAAGCTCAAGCAGGTGCTCGAAAAGCAACCCGGCAAAGAGGACCTGTTTAACCCCGATTTTGCCGAGGCATATAAAAAGGACGACGACGCCCGCCGCATCATCGACACGGCGCTCTCAATCGAGGGCCTCACCCGTGGCGAGGGCGTGCACGCGTGCGCCGTTCTGATCTGCCGCGACCCCGTCAACGAGCACGTGCCCACCAAGCTCGACACCAAGGGCGGCGTCGAGATTACCCAGTACGAGGGCCATACCGTTGCCGACATGGGCCTGCTCAAGATGGACTTCTTGGGCCTGCGCACGCTGACTGTTATCTCCAAGGCCAAGGCAAACATCAAAAAGAACTTCGGCATCGACATCAAAGAGGAAGAGATTCCCTTTGACGATCCCGAGATCTTTAAGCTCATGGGCTCCGGCCACACTGCCGGCGTCTTCCAGGTCGAGTCCGCCGGCATGACGGCCACGATCAAGAACATGAAGCCCACCGAGTACAAGCACGTCGTGGCATTGATCGCCCTGTACCGCCCGGGCC
>CABRZJ010000060.1:0-11574 GCA_902475425.1 uncultured Collinsella sp. | reverse complement strand
ACGTTGTTCTTGTCGCTCGCCACGACGAGCTTGGCGACGGGCAGACCCATGCGCTTGGCATAGTAGCCGGCCAGGATATCGCCAAAGTTGCCGGTCGGTACGCAGAACTCCACGGCGTCGCCGGCCTCGATGGCGCCGGCGCGCAACAGCTGCGCATAGGCGGCAAAGTAGTAGACGACCTGCGGTACCAGACGGCCGACGTTGATGGAGTTGGCACTCGAAAGTACCGTGCCTGCGGCCTCCAGACGCTCGGCAAGCTCCTTATCGGCAAAGATGCGCTTGACGGCACTCTGGGCGTCGTCAAAGTTGCCGCGGATGCCGCAGACGGCGACGTTATCGCCCTCCTGAGTGGACATCTGCAGGTTCTGGACGCGGCTGACCTTGCCCTCGGGATAAAAGACGGTGATGCCCGTGCCCGGAGCGTCGGCAAAACCGGCGAGTGCGGCCTTGCCGGTGTCGCCCGACGTGGCGGTGACGATCATGATGCGCTCGGCGCCGCCGTCCTTGGCGGAAGTGCGGGCCATCAGACGGGGGAGCATCTGCAGGGCAACGTCCTTGAAGGCGCTTGTGGGGCCGCCAAAGAGCTCCATCACATAGGTCTGAGGGGCGTCAGCGCCCGGCGCAGCGTCGAGTTTGACGAGCGGCGTAACCTCTTCACTCGCGAACGTGCCGCGGTATGCCTCGTCGACACACGCCGAAATTTCTTCGGCCGTGTAATCATTCAGTAACATTTCCAACACATCTTGAGCGATTTCAAAGTACGATTTATCTGCAAGCGAGCTGATATCGACCTGCTGGGTGCCGAGCTCGTCCGAGACAAACAAACCCCCGTCGGGAGCGATGCCGGTGCGGATTGCCACCTTACTTGAGCACGATAAAGTGCGTCCTCGTGTACTATGATAAGTTCCCATATAACACTGCTCCTCGGATGCCTTGGTCCCAATCGGTGAAACCATGGTATCAGAGCGCGCAAAACAGGTTTGCAGAGGCTTTTAGAAAGGTAACCTCAAGCCCATGATTAAGATTGCCAAGTTTGGCGGCTCGTCGGTCGCCGACGCCGAACACTTTAAGAAGATCAAGGCCATCGTCGATGCCGACCCTGCCCGCCGTTTTGTGGTGGTTTCCGCCTGCGGCCGCCGCTTTAAGGGCGACACCAAGGTGACCGACCTGCTCTACCTGGTTAACGCGCACGTTAAGTATCACGTGTCGTGCGAGGAACTGCTCGAGGACATTGGCCAGCGCTATTTTGATATCGCTGACGAGTTGGAGCTCACCTATCCCATCCGCGAGGAGTTCGCGGCCTTTGCCGAGCGCGCCCGCTCGGGCGGCTACTCTACCGAGGAGCTCGTGAGCCGTGGCGAGTACTTCACCGCTCGCCTGATGGCGGAGTACCTGGGCCTGCCGTTCCTGGACGCCGCGACGGTTGTGGCGTTCCATCACGACGGTACGCTCAGCATGAATCGCACCTCCGAGCTGGTGCAGGAGTACGGTCAGCAGGGCGGCTTTGTTATGCCTGGTTTCTACGGCGCGACGCGTGAGGGCCAGATCAAGCTGCTCGACCGTGGCGGCGGCGATATTTCCGGCTCGATTTTGGCTAAGTGCCTGGGCGCCGACCTGTACGAGAACTGGACCGACGTTTCGGGCTTCTACTCTGCCGATCCGCGTATTGTTCCCGAGGCTCAGCCCATTGCGCGCGTTACCTACGAGGAGCTGCGCGAGCTTTCGTACATGGGCGCGAGCGTCCTGCACGAGGAGGCCGTGTTTCCCGTGCGCGAGGCGGGTATTCCGCTGGTCATCAAGAACACCAATGCGCCGCAGGACCCCGGCACCATCATTAGCGAGACGGCTGATGAGGGCGAGGCAGAGCCCATCATTACCGGCGTGACCGGCAAGCGCGGCTTTGTCGCCATCAACGTGGCTCGCGACCGTACCAAGCCCCGTGTCGGCTTTATGCGCCGCGCGCTTTCGGTCTTCGAGCGCTATGACGTTTCCGTCGAGCATATGCCCACCGGCGTCGACCGCTTTGGCGCCGTGGTGCAGGAGCAGGACGTTCACGATTCGCTGTACTCACTCGTGGGCGACATCCAGCAGGAGGTCGAGCCGCTCGAGATCGAGGTTGTCGAGGGCCTGGCGCTCATCGCTACCGTCGGCCGTAACCTGCGCGGCCGCGCAGGTATCTCGGGCCATCTGTTTGGTATGCTTGGCCAGGCCGGCGTGAGCGTGCGTATGATTTCGCAGAGCTGCGACGAGATCAACATCATTATCGGTGTCGAGGAGAAGGACTTCGACCTGGCGATTCGGACCATTTACCGTGCCTTCTCCGATGAGAACGGCATTGTGAAGGTCTCCGACCTGGAGGCTTCCGCGCCGGTCGATCCCGCTCTGGCTGCGCTCCACAAGTAGTTGCTATCTCGCTAGATTTTTGGGACAAGTGCCAAAAATCTAGCGCGGGGCGTTTCGTTTCGGTTTCGTTTCGACGGGGCGGGTTTCGTGTCCGCCCCGTTCTTGTATACACTGGCAACAATAATCGGCCTGCTCGGCGTGCGGGCAAAAGCCACAACCTTTAAAGGGGGAAGCATGAAACAGTACACGGTTGCTATTTTGGGCGCGACGGGAGCCGTGGGCACCCAGATGCTCGAGTGCCTCAACGAGCAGGAGTTTCCGGTCGGTAAGCTCAAGCTGCTGGCGAGTGCGCGTTCCGCGGGCAAGACCGTTGAGTTCCGCGGCGAGCAGATCGTGATCGAAGAGGCTTGCCCCGAGGCCTTTGAGGGCTGTGATATTGTGCTCGGAGCCGCCGGCGACGATATCGCGAAGGAGCTACTGCCCGAGGCCGTCAAGCGCGGCGCCGTCGTGGTCGACAACAGCCATGCCTTCCGCATGGATCCCGAGGTGCCGCTGGTCGTGCCCGAGATCAATGCCGACGATATCAAGTGGCATCACGGCCTTATTGCCAATCCCAACTGCGCGACTATCATCGGCCTGGTTCCCACGTGGCCGCTGCATCAGCTCGCCGGCGTGAAGCGCATGATCGTCTCGACGTATCAGGCGGCTTCGGGTGCCGGCGCTCCCGGTATGGCCGAGCTCGAGGCTCAGCTGGCCGCCCTGGGCCGCGGCGAGGAGATTCCCGAGCCGCGCGCGTTTGCCGCCCAGCTGGCGAGCAACCTGATTCCGCAGATTGGCGGCGTCAAGGAGGAGGGCTTTACCTCCGAGGAGATGAAGCTGCAAAACGAGGGCCGCAAGATCATGCACCTGCCCGAGCTGCGCGTGAACTGCACCTGCGTGCGCGTGCCCGTGCTGCGTTCGCACTCCGAGAGCATTACGCTCGAGTTTGAGCGCGATATTACGGTCGAGGAGGCCCGTGCTGCGCTGGCTGCCGCTCCCGGCGTCAAGCTGGTTGACGATATGGCTGCCGAGGATGCACACGACCGTTTCCCCATGCCGATGGATGCGTCCGACCAGGACCTGATCTGGGTCGGTCGCGTGCGCCGCGACATCTCGAACCCCGAGGCTGCGCGCGGCATCACCTTCTGGTGCTGCGGCGACCAAATCCGTAAGGGCGCGGCAACCAACGCCGTCCAGATCGCTAAGCTGCTCTGCGAGTAGCGTGACCTGTCCGGCGGGGGCCGGGCTTAGTTTTCAGAACGTCCTCGACCATGTGTGGCGCCTTGTCCTGCTCCTTCGGAGCCGCGGACAAGGCGCCACACTGGTCTGCGGAGTGTTCTGAAAACTAAGCCCAGCCCCCGCCTGCGGCGACGCTGCTGCAAGCGATCTGCGATGGGGTCGTTGTCGGTTGGGGCCGCTGGGCTGATGTGGGGGCACGTGGCTGTTGCGGGCCCTAGTCCCGGCGGCGACCCCGGCGCTTCGCGCCTGCCGCCTTTTGGGACTGTGGAGCGCCGCCGGCAGCTGCGGCGCTGTTGCGCCTGCTGCCTGCGGGAACTTTGGGGTTGAGGCGGTAACTTTGGCGCGCCTGTGTTTGTTGCTTGTGAGGGCTTAGGGGTTGATGCGAATCGAAGGTGAATGGTTTTCCGGGAAGTGAACGACCTATTTTGGACCCTTGAAGCATCGGCATATTTTGGCCGCCATTTCCTGCGGTTTTATCGCATGAATCCTGCTGTTTTGCAATTAAAAAATGCGGATGCTTCGGGGCCCTAGTTTTACTCGTCCACTTCTCGGAAAACCATTCACCTTCGTTTTTGCCGGACATCGTTTTGGGCGTTGCGACTCGGTATCGGCCGATATTGAGAGGGAAAACGCCCTCTCTTGGACAATCGAGTCTGTCCGGACGCATCTGCGGGAGTTGTCTGCACAATTCGCGGTATTATGTTGCGGAGTTTTGAAAGGAGCCGCTGGTGGTCACGACGACGTTTGCTTCGCCTTTGGGCGAAATCTTGCTTGCCGCTGATGGCCGCGGTTTGACGGGGCTTTGGTTTGAGGGGCAGGAGCACTTTGGCTCCACGCTTCTCAAAGAAGATCCCGAACATGTTGAAGGCGCCGATGCGGTTTCTGGTACCGGTGGGATGTCTTCGGTGAGTCCGGCAAATGGCGCGGCTTCTTCGGTGCTTGAGCGTTCTTGGGCTTGGCTGAATGCTTATTTTGCGGGGCAGGAGCCTCGGTTTACGCCGCCGTTGCATATGATTGGCACGGCGTTTCAGCGTGAGGTTTGGTTTGAGCTGCTTTCTATCCCGCGTGGCGAGGTCGCTACGTATGGTGAGATCGCCCAGCGTGTTGCGGCTCGACATCGTGTGCCGGGAAACGAGGCTCCTGTTGTGTCCCCACGTGCCGTGGGGGCTGCGGTTGCACGCAATCCCATTTCGATTATCGTGCCGTGCCATCGCGTGGTTGCCGCCGACGGCTCGCTTAACGGATATGCCGGCGGGCTTGATCGCAAGGAGTGGCTGCTTCGGCTTGAGGGCGCGTGCGAGGAATAACGTTCGAGCACTTTGCATAGCCAAGACGCCCTGAAAGAACGAGTCGCCGTCCTTTCAGGGCCGGCATGCGTCCAAGCGCTCGGCATATGTGCCTTAAGTTTGGCTAAGCCCTATCCTGCGTATTTAAAAACGCGCAGGTTGAGCAGCTAAGGCTGCGCTAAGGCGACTGGCAGTGCGCTATCATCGGCAGTATCGAAATCTGTATAGCCGTGCGCCAAAGGAACAACTATGAAGCTGATGCTTGCCGAGGACGAACCCGGCCTCTCCCGCGCCCTTACCGCGATTCTTCAACATAGCGACTACGAGGTCGACACCGCCCTCGACGGTCTGACGGCGCTCGAATATCTGCTCGCCAACGACTATGACGCCGCAATTCTGGACATCATGATGCCCGGCATGGATGGCATTGAGGTGCTCAAGCGCACGCGCGCCGCCGGTAAGCGACTGCCCATCATCATGCTCACGGCAAAAAGCGAGGTGTCCGATAAGGTCGAGGGTCTGGATGCCGGTGCCAACGATTATCTGACCAAGCCGTTTGCCGCTAAGGAGCTGCTTGCGCGTATTCGTGCCATGACGCGTGCAGCGACGGCAATTGACGCCACGACGCTCAGCGTGGGCAACGTGCGCCTCGATACGGCATCGTGCACACTCGTTGGGCCTTTGGGCGAGGAACATTTGGCGAATCGTGAGTTTCAGCTTATGGAGCTCTTTATGCGCAACGCCGGCACGCGCATGCCCACCGAGCGTCTGATGCTCGGGGTTTGGGGTGAGGACGCACCCGAAGGCGCTAACGTGGTGTGGGTCTACATCTCGTACCTGCGCAAAAAGCTGACGGCGCTGGGTGCCAACGTGGTCATCCACGCGTCGCGCAACCAGGGCTATTCGCTCGAGGTTGTCGAGGAAGGCGAATAAGCGTGAGCGCGAGCGCGTGGTGGAGGCGCATGGCGGAGCGGTTTCACGCCGCCTCGAGTAGTACGGGGCGGGCAAATTCTGTTGACGCATTGGGCCGCCGCCTGCGTCGCAAGTTTATCCTCGTTGCCATGGGCGCCGTGACCGTGGTACTCACGCTCATCATCGCCGGCATCAACATCGTCAATTATTCGCATGTCTGCAAGATGGCCGACGCTCGCCTGGACTATATCCTGGCGGGCAAGGACGGTATCGATTGGGGGGACGAGCCTAAAGACGATCCCGCTAATGGCAAGGATGCCGGCGATAGCCAGGCGGGCGTTCGCATCAGGCATTTTGAAGGCATGACGGCGGAGTCCCCCTTCGACACACGCTACTTTACGGTGACGCTTGCCGGTGGGCAGGTGACCGATGTCAACACGGCCCGCATTGCCGCGGTGGGCGCCAAACGTGCCGCCCGTATTGCCGCGGGACTATATTCCAAGGGTTGGACCTCGGGCTTTTCTGGTAACTACCGCTATACGGTTACGGTTCAGGGCGACGAGACAACCTATGTGTTCGTGGACTGCTCGCGCGAGCTTGCAAGCTTTCATTCGTTTTTGAGCGTGAGCGTGGCAATCAGTTGCATTGGCTGGCTGGCGGTGTTGGCAATTGTGGCGGGTGCCTCGGGCGCGGTGATTCGACCGATGGTCGAGAGCTACAGCAAGCAAAAGCGCTTTATTACCGATGCAAGCCACGAGATCAAGACGCCGCTGGCCGTGATTGATGCCGCTAACGAGGTGCAGGAAATTGAGAGCGGTGAGAGCGAGTGGACGCAGAGCATTCACGAGCAGGTCGCGCGGTTGACGGCGCTCACGGAGCGTCTGGTATTTTTGGCTCGCATGGACGAGGGTTCGGCGGGCTTTACCATGACATCGATCGATCTTACGGAGGCAGTGGACAAGGCGGCGGCGCCGTTTGAATCGGTGGCGGTTTCGCGCGGAAAGCGGCTGTCGACGTCGATCGCGAGCGGTGTGCGGGCCCATACCGATGCCGCGGCAGTGGCGCAGGTTGTTGAGCTGCTGCTGGACAACGCCACACGCTACGCAAGCGAGGGCAGCGTGATTGAGCTAAGTCTGCGTGCCGTCTCGCGCGGTCAGGGTAAGGGCGTCGCCGAACTTGTCGTATCGAACGCCGTGGACGAGCTGCCCGAAGGCGACCTGGACCGGCTGTTCGACCGCTTCTACCGCGCGGATGTGTCGCGCAGCTCCAAGACAGGCGGCTCGGGCGTGGGCCTATCCGTGGTGCGAGCCATCGCCGAGGCCCATGGCGGGAGCGCTTCTGTCTGCGGCCACGGCAATCAGATTACCTTCACCGTCCGCCTCTAAAACCTGCCAAAATAAACCTGTCCCTTTTTGGTCGGTGCGAAATGGGTAATACTAAAGAGTTATCCGACCAGATGGGAATTAATCGATGGCCTATATCGAATTCAAAGACGTCATCAAAGCATACGGCGAGGGCGATGCCCGCATTCACGCGCTCGACGGCGCGAGCTTTACCGTTGAACGCGGTGAGCTCGCCATTATCCTGGGCGCCTCGGGTGCCGGCAAGACCACGGCGCTCAACATCCTGGGCGGTATGGACACGGTAACCTCCGGCACCGTAACGGTGGACGGGCGCGACGTGAGCTCCGCCAACGAGGCGCAGCTCGTGGAATACCGCCGTGCCGACGTCGGCTTTGTCTTCCAGTTCTACAATCTGGTCCCCAACCTGACGGCGCTCGAAAACGTCGAGCTCGCGGCACAGATTTGCCCCGATTCGCTCGATGCCGAGCAAACGCTTCGTCAGGTTGGCCTGGGCGAGCGCCTCGCCAACTTCCCCGCGCAGCTTTCGGGCGGCGAGCAGCAGCGCGTGTCCATTGCCCGCGCACTGGCAAAGAACCCCAAGCTGCTTCTGTGCGACGAACCCACGGGCGCGCTCGACTATAAAACCGGCAAGCAGATTTTGCAGCTGCTGCAGGATACCTGCCGCAAGCAGGGCATTACGGTCATCATCATCACGCACAACTCCGCGCTGGCGCCCATGGCCGATCGCCTGATCCGCTTTAAGAGCGGCCGCGTGGAGAGCGAGACGGTCCAGCAAAATCCCGTGCCTATCGAGACGATCGAGTGGTAGCGCCCATGGATCAGGACCGCCAAAACAGCCTACGCCGCGACGCGCGGAACACGGAGCGCGAGCAGGATTTTACGACCTACCGCACTGCCCAAAGCTCAAACGATATGGTGCCGACGGTTTTTCGCCGCGGTGTCTACCGCACGATTCGCGGCAGCCTCAAACGCTTCTTGTCTATCGTCGTGATCACCGCGCTCGGCGTGAGCGTGATGTGCGGTCTTAAGGCGGGCTGCGAGGATCTGTGCGATTCGGTCGACGCCTACTTTGACCAGCAGAATGTCTATGACATTAACGTGCAGTCGACCTATGGCCTTACGCGCGACGACCTTGCTGCGATCCAAGAGGTCGACGGCGTCGAGACGGCCGAGGGCATCTATACCGAGACTGCCTATACCGCCGTGGGCACAACGCGCGAGCGCGTGGTCGTGCAAAGTCTCTCCAAGGAGAACATCGATCAGCCAGTGCTCGTGAACGGCGATTTGCCTGAGAGCGCCGATGAGGTCGCGGTGACTTCGAAGTTCCTGAAGGCTTCGGGCAAGAAAATCGGCGATACGGTGAGCTTTGCCGCCAACGATGCGAGCTCGTCGAACCAAAGCGCCAAGGATCAGTTTGCCGTGGGCGATTACACCATTACGGCCGAGGTCCTCGATCCTACCGACGTGAGCTCCGACTCGACAGTCAACGCCTTTCGCGCTGCTTCGACTGCGGACTATAAGTTCTACGTGAGCGAGGACGCTGCGACATCTTCTTCCTACTCCGCGGTCCACGTGATCGTCGAGGGAGCCAAAAGCCTCAATTCCTATTCGGATGCCTACGCGGCAAAGATCAATGAGGTCAAGGGCAATATCGAGAAGATCCGCGAGGAGCGTGAGAATGCGCGCGCTCAGGAGCTGACGGTCGACACGCCGGCAAGCTTGGATGCGGCCGAGCGCCAGGCCGGCCTGCTCTTTGGGATCGAGCAGGACAGCATCGACCGCATGGCCGAGGGCAGCGAGGAACGCGCGCAGGCGCAGGCCGAGTTGGACCAGCGTCGCGCCGCCGCCGACCAACAGTTTGCCGATGCCCGCGCCGAGCTTTCCGATCTGGGCGAATGCACCTGGTACATCCAGGACCGCGGCAATATCGCAAGCTACTCAAGCGTGGAGAGCGATAGCTCGTCAATTGAGGCCATCGCCACGGTGTTCCCGTTCATCTTCTTTATCGTCGCCGTGCTCATCAGCCTTACCACCGCCACACGTATGGTCGAGGAGGAGCGCACGCTCATTGGCCTGTACAAGGCGCTCGGCTATTCGCGCGGACGTATCCTGTCCAAATACGTGGACTATGCGCTGTGGGCTTGTCTGATCGGCGGCGTGCTCGGCAACATCATCGGCTTTGTGGGGCTGCCGCTGTTCCTGTTTACGGTGTTCGATGACATGTACTCTCTGCCCCAGATGCTGCTTTCGTACGACATCGTGTCGTCGCTCGTGTCGGTTGCGCTGTTTGCCGTGGGCGTGGTGGGCGCCACGATTATCGCCTGCCGCCACGAGATGGCCGAGACGCCGGCTTCGCTCATGCGCCCCAAGGCGCCGCGTGCCGGCTCGCGCATCTTGCTTGAACGCATCGGCTTTATCTGGCACCGCATGGGCTTTTTGAACAAGGTGGCAGCGCGTAACCTGTTCCGCTACAAAAAGCGTGCCCTTATGACCATCTTCGGTATCGCCGGCTGCACGGCGCTCGTGATCTGCGGCATGGGCATCCGCGATACGTCGGTGGCGCTTTCGCCCAAACAGTACGGGCATATCACGCGCTATGACCTGCTGGCGGTTGCCAATCCCGATGACTTTACGCAGACGTGCGCGGCGCTCGACGAGCGAAGCGCGGCCAAGGATTCCGACGTGACCGTGACTTCGACGCTGCCGATCATGACCGACAACGTCACTTTTACGTTTGGCGGCAAGAGCGAGACCGTACAGCTCATTGTGATTCCCGACGACCGCACGGGTGACTTGGGTGACTACGTGCGCCTGGAGGATGAGTCCAAAGAACCGCTCGCCTTGCGTGACGGGGACGTGTACTTGAGCAAGAGCTCGCAACTGGTGCTGGGGATTCAGCCGGGCGACACAGCACACGTCCAGGATTCGTCGCTCAACGTCGCCAAGGTCAAGGTTAGCGACATTTCGCTCAACTATCTGGGCAACACGCTCTATATGACGCAGAGCACCTATGAGCGCGCGTTCGACCGAAGCGCGCGTCTTAACGGCATCTTTGCGCTGCTTAAGGGCTCATCTTCTGACCAGATTGCGTTTAGCAAGAAGCTTAAGAGCGACGGTTGGCTCACCATCTCGAGCACGGCCGAGCATTGGGAAAATTATGAGGCGAACTTCACTATCATCAATTCCGTCGTAGTACTTGTGACCTTTATGGCGGCGTGCCTGTCGTTTGTGGTGGTGTTTACGCTGTCCAACACCAACATCTCCGAGCGCGAGCGCGAGCTGGCGACCATCAAGGTGCTGGGCTTCCGCCGTGGCGAGGTGCACCACTACGTCAACAAGGAGACGTTGATCCTCACGGCGATTGGCGCCGCGCTGGGCGTGCCGCTGGGTAGCCTGCTGGCCGAGAGCTTTACGTACATTCTGCAGATGCCGTCGCTCTACTTTGACGTTGAGGTCGAGCCGCTGAGTTATGTGCTCGCCGTAGTGCTTTCCTTTGTCTTTACGTTTATCGTCAACCTCGTCACCAACCGAACGCTCAACAAGATCGACATGGTCGGCGCCCTCAAGAGCGCCGAGTAACCTGCCAAAAAGGGACAGGTTTATTTTGGCAGGTTTTATCTGGGCAAACGCCGGGCACCCACGGGCGACCCGGCGTTTGCCCCGTTTTGCTGGGGATGTTTGTCGCTCAGTGCCCTTACTGGCCAATCCAGTGCCGCGCATAGCTCTTAATGTCCTCGGTAAAACCGTCAAGGTCGTCAAGGGTGATCACGCTGTCGATAAGCAAATTGGCTATCTCGCGGTGCATTGTGCTGCGGCGAATGTCGTTTGCAATTACGCCTGAGGACAGCTTGTCTCTATTGAGGCGCTCTTCTAGTGCCCAAAATCTACTGGACGCTTCGCTGTCGCCGTTCAACATCTCGATGTATTGGTCGATGAGCTTTTCCATATAACGTTCTTGCCATTGAGGAAGCATTTTCTTAAACAGCTTCCAGTCGCTTTCGGCTACGTCGCGCATATGTCCTCCGCTCGTCAAATGGGCTTTCCATTTGCCCTTTATTTTATTTGGTTTTCGCTCACGGGCGTGGATGAGAGGCTCTCTTCGGCCTTCGAGATTGGGCTTGAATGGGTCGTATGCCACAAAACGGGCCTATCTACTACGTTTAATTGGATACCCTCAACCATGCCGGGAAAACGAAAAATAAAACCGCAGGTAGAAGGCCTGTCGATTTTCGAAAAAGGCGGTCATAGTGGTCCCCATCGAGTTAAACGTAGTAGATGGCCCCTTTTTGTGGCGAATCATCAAACGAATGCCGACGCTTGTGCTGTAGCTGCTCCGATCATTCGTAAGTTGCGGTGGAATAGTTTCTGGATTCAGCCATTTGCGGGCTAAA